>NZ_JAKUFV010000004.1:0-256826 GCF_022663595.1 Bacillus cereus group sp. BfR-BA-01360 | reverse complement strand
AAGAAGAGCACCCAAAACCGGAAACAGCGAAAGAATTGGAAGAAGAGGAAGAAGAGAAATTACAGGATCCAAAAGTAGAGAAACCACAAGTAGAAGGTATGGGTGAAGAGAAAGAAACTGAGGAAACAACGGATGAATTAAAAGAAGAGCACCCAGAACTAGAGCCAGAAACAGCGAAAGAATTGGAAGAAGAGAAACTACACGATGCAAAAGTAGAGAAACCACAAGTGGAAGGCGTGGGTGAAGAGAAGACAACAGAAGGAAGGGAATTCAACGATTCAAAAGCAGAAGAGCAGGGAATGGAAGAGACATGGGAAACAACAGATGAGTTAAAAGAAGAGCACCCAGAGCTGGAAACAGCAAAAGAAGAGGAAGAAGAGAAATTACAGGATCCAAAAGTAGAAAAACCACAAGTAGAAGGCGTGGATGAAGAAAAAGAAACTGAAGAAACATGGGAAACAATGGATGAATTAGAAGGGCAACCACAGCCAGAAGAAACAAGTCGGTTTGGAAAACATCAAGTACAAGCGAAATCCGAAGTACATGGATCATCAAAAGGTGGCGGAAAACAATTGCCACAGACGGGTGGTCATATGTCATATGGAGGACATGTAGGTGGAGTGTTGTTTGTGCTAGGACTATTAATGTTAGTAGTGAATAAAAGAAAATATAACTAGATTGATTTAAACGGACTATTATAGGCATATAATAGTCCGTTTTTTAGTTAAGTTAAGCATTTATGAGTTACATAAAATGGTGATTTAATGGGAAGAGAAAAAGAGGGGATGCAATACATGGTTTACATAAAAAAGTAGTAAAATCTTCTATATTGACCTAAAAACGCCCTTCAAGTAAACTAAAGAGAGTTTACAAATGAAAAGGTGATAAGGGTTGTTAATTTCAATTAAAACGTTACAAGATGATCGTTTTTTACGTCCGCTACAACATATTAGTGGCTTGTTTTTTGAGGAGAGTACGATAGGGTTTGAGAAAGAAGGGGCAAATCTTATTGTTGATATACAAATTGAAGGAAATGTAACGGCTTCTGCCTGTTTAACAGACGTTGTGACAGGAAATGTATATAAGCAAACATTTTCTAAAGATTTATCTTCTTATGGAGTAGAAAAAGAACGTATGAAACAAGTGAAGCATGTTGTTTCCTATGTGTATCTTTCAGTTTTACAGCAACTAACTGGAATAAAACAGAGCTGGGGAATTTTAACAGGGGTACGTCCGACAAAACTTCTTCATAAAATGCTACAAAGTGGTATGTCAAAAGAAGAGGCGCATAAAGAACTTCGTGATAGTTATTTAATTGATGAAGAAAAGATTAAATTATTGCAGCGCATCGTCGATTGTCAATTATCAGTTATTCCTGATTTATATCGCTTAAAGGAAGAAGTAAGTATTTATATCGGCATTCCGTTTTGTCCAACGAAATGTGCGTATTGTACGTTCCCAGCTTATGCGATTAACGGACGCCAAGGCTCTGTTGATTCCTTCTTAGGCGGTCTGCATTATGAAATTCGTGAAATTGGTGCGTTCTTAAAGGCAAAGGGAATTAAAGTTACGACGATTTATTACGGCGGTGGTACACCGACAAGTATTACAGCAGAAGAGATGGATATGTTGTATGAACAAATGTATGAATCCTTTCCAGATGTGGAAAATGTGCGTGAAGTAACGGTTGAGGCAGGGCGTCCAGATACCATTACACCAGAAAAACTAGAAGTATTAAATAAATGGAATATTGACCGTATTAGCATTAATCCGCAGTCGTACCATCAAGAAACGTTAAAGGCGATTGGGCGCCATCATACAGTAGAAGAGACAATTGAGAAGTATCATTTAGCACGTAAAATGGGAATGAACAATATTAATATGGACTTAATTATTGGTCTTCCAGGTGAAGGGTTAGAAATCTTTCAGCATACGTTAGCTGAAACGGAAAAGTTAATGCCAGAATCATTAACTGTGCACACACTATCATTTAAACGTGCTTCTGAAATGACGCAAAATAAGCGCAAATATAAAGTTGCTGGTCGCGAAGAAATTACTGCGATGATGCATGAAGCAGAAGAGTGGACGAAAAAACATAATTACGTACCATACTACTTATATCGTCAAAAAAATATTTTAGGAAACTTAGAGAATGTAGGGTATGCGATGCCAACGCAAGAGAGCATCTATAATATTGTAATTATGGAAGAAGTGCAGTCTATTATTGGTCTTGGTTGCGGTGCATCAAGTAAATTTGTTCATCCGAAAACAGGAGCCATTACACATTTTGCCAATCCGAAAGATCCAAAGTCATACAATGATGGCTATGTAAAATATACAGAAGATAAGCTAAAGATTTTAGAAGAACTATTTTGTTAAACGAAAATAAGTCTGTCCTTTTGGATGGGCTCTTTTTTTGGTAGTGATGGGGTGGCGAATTTTGTCGTCTGGTCGATATCTCGTGTCAAATCACCGATATTTTTCATTTTGCGCTGATATTTCGTGCTCAATCGCCGATAAAAGTGCTACTTGCGCCGATATAATTTCATATACCGAGACCGCTTCTGTGATGATGTATGTTTTATTTCGCTATTTTAGGGCAATAACAGCCCGAGTGGTGATCATGTCGAGAAACATCAGAAAAAGAAAGTAAAAATGTGAAGGAAATGTCTATCTATACACGAAATGATAAAATTATGAAAGTATAAAGGGGGCATATTTTGGCATGTATATGACGATTGGGAGAATTTTTGATTTAACAGTTGGTAAGTATCCAAATAAAGAAGCATTAGTAGAACCGGCAAGAAATATTCGCTGGACATATACAGAATGGGATGAACAAGTAAATAAAACGGCGCATGCTTTATTAGCTGAAGGGGTGAAAAAAGGGGATACTGTATCGGTTTATTTATATAATTGTTATGAATTTGTAAACGTTTACCTAGCTTGTTCTAAAATCGGCGCAATCTTCAATCCAATTAATTTCCGCTTAAAAGCAAAAGAAGTCGCTTATATTCTTCAAGATGCATCCTCAAAAGTTGTTGTATTTGAAAAAGCTGTTGAACAAACAGTTGCTGCTATTGAAAAAGATTTCCCAAACAGTTCTTTTTGGTATATAGAAGATGACAAACCTCATTATGCTGAGTCATATCATGAAAAGGTACAGGCTGCACCATCAACAGAAGTCGATATAGTAATAGAAGAAACAGACTTTTGTTCTATGCTATATACAAGTGGTACAACAGGTCATCCAAAAGGCGTGTTACATCGTCACCGTGAAATTGCAGAGCATAGTATGATTTGTACATATTTCTTAAAGTATAACAGAGATAGTATCGGGCTTTCGGTAGCGCCGCTTTATCACTGCGGAGAATTAAATGCTGGCATTTTGCCGCGTATTCAAGTCGGCGGAAAAAATGTTATTTTACACCACTTCGATACAAAGACAGTATTACATTCGATAGAAACGGAAAAAATTACAACATTCTTTGCCGCGCCAACGATGTGGAATATGATGTTGCAAGAGGATTTATCACAGTATGAACTACAATCGATGAAGGTTGGGATATATGGCGGCGCGGCAATGGCACCGGCACTTGTGAAAGAATGCAAGGAGCGTCTTTTTATTGATCTTGTCCAAATTTATGGTATGACAGAAATGGGACCAGTCGTTGCTTTTTTAGTAGAAGAAGATCAAATTACGAAAGCTGGTTCTGCGGGGACGCTTTGCTTTAGTCATGAAATTCGCATTGTGAAGCCGAATGAGGAGGGACCATCTGAACCAGATGATGTATTACCTCCTTATGAAGTAGGGGAGATTATTTTGCGTGGGCCATGTATGATGGCGGGCTATCATAATCATGATGAGGCGACAGCAAAAGCATTGTACAAGGGGTGGTACCATTCAGGTGATTTAGGATATTTAGATAGAGATGGTTATTTATATGTGGCTGATCGTGTAGACGATATGGTAATTAGCGGTGGAGTGAATATTTATCCGCGTGAAATTGAAGATTTCCTTCATAGTCATCCAGGTGTATTGGATGTTGCTGTTCTTGGTGAACCAGATGAATTGTGGGGGGAACGTGTTGTTGCAGTGATCGTGAAAAAAGATGAGTATGTAACAGCAGCTGATTTAGAAAAATTTTGTAAAGAAAGCGACCAATTGGCTGATTATAAGCGCCCACGCCATTATATATTTGTCGATGAACTTCCGCGAAATGCAAGCGGAAAGCTTCAAAAATTTATACTCCGTGAGTCGTTAAAAGGTGCGAAGAAATAGAAGAAAAACAGGAGTCAAAGGGCTCCTGTTTCATTCTTATTTACGTGAAAAGCCTTCTTCATCTAGGTATTCCGCTGCTTCTGGATAGGAATTAAATGTACCATCTAAGTTTAAGCCGGCGTATACGTTCCACATATCGTCTTCGTGAATGAGTGTAAGCGTATGACCATCTTCATTCCGCCATTCCTCTTCTGTTACCGGTGCAGCTTGTATCACGATTTCTTCTGGGGTATGTGATAGCCGCTCAATTGCTTTTTGAATGAGTGTTCGCAGTTCATCTGCTGAAAAATCGCGGATATTTACCATGCCTTTATCATCTGTTTTATAACCGCTAATTCCACTTGCATATACGAAACCATTTCCATTTGGGTGTAAATGATAGACAACGTTCTTTTTATCTAAACGACTTTCTTCAAAGTGAAAGTTAACGCGCTTTAACGATACATTTTTTCTTTCTAGTTGCGGGAAGGACTCGATAATTGATAATTTCTCTTCAAAAGTTAGCATAAAGCCTCCAAAGTATATATTATAAGATTTAATTTGTTCATTATAGCATAGCGCGTTCTTTTTCTAAAGATGGAAGAGATCATTATATGTAGTGGTCAAAGTTGTTTTTTATCTTTCTACATACAGTGTTTATATGAATCTATGTTTGGGAGGTTTTAATATTTATATATTAGTATTTTATATTAAAATTGACATTTAAAATTTTAGGCAGTATAGTAACATTTTATATTAGCAATATGCTATCATTAAGAATATATGAATTTAATCTTCCTTTTATTTGGAGGAGCGTTAAGCTGGAGGGAATATTTGATGTACAAACAGTTACCACATGGTGTAAAAATTGGGATTACGCGCTCAATTGTTGCTTCTTTTGAACAGTATATGAAAGACATTGAGTGGAATGCGGAAAAATTTGATATGCAACAGTTTGTTGAGCAGTGGAAACAATACTTATACACAAGATCGACTTGGCTTCATAAAGTAGATCGTGAACTAAAAGAACATCCAGATTTCCATCAAGCATTAGCAATGAGAGTAAACGAGAAAATAAATGAGCTAATTAATGAAGAGCCGACGGAAGAACAGAAAGAACAATTAAAGAAACATAAGGTAAAACATGTGGATGAAATGTGTAAATTAGAAGCACAGTATCATATTGACCGTTTACTTGTAACAAAATAGATTTTACATAGAAAAAGAGCCTATACAAAAGGATGAGGGACTCCATTCTTTTGTATAGGCTCTTTTAATGATAGAAATAAATAAGGGAAGACATGTTTACTCTGCCTTCTCTTATTTTATTAATCTTGTGGTACAATTGCTTTCCATGTGGATAAGTCCATCTCTTTTTTCAGTACGAAAGAAACAGGGAAGATAAATGACCACGGTTTTGTTGAATTTGCTTTAATTTCAAGGTTTGGTAATGTAAAAGCACCTTTCACAACTATTTCGCCAGATGCATCTTCGATATGAAGTGGAAGCTGCTTTAGTTGAATATTACGCTTGCAGCCATTACGGATTAAAATAGTCGCATGTAAATCGCCATTTTCTTTTTGAGCAGCTTGTAAACCTAAGAAGTTTAACTCACCATTTTGAGGAGGTGTTAAACTTTCTACAAAGTTGCGTAAAGCTTCCTTACCTTGTGGAGATAGTTGTGTTTCCCAAGTCGGATCTAAATCTAAGCGATGCTCGCCCTCTAATTCGAATGCTAATTGCCAATCTGTTTGAGATAATTCTGCATCGGTAATTGTTTCTTCATCGAATGTGAAAACCCAAGGCATATTTACATTGGCAGGAATATCGCCAATGTCTGATAAGTTAAATGTTTTACGTGCGCACAGCTCATCCTCTTTATTTAATAGTAATAACGTTACTTCTTCGAAAGAAATTGGCTTCGGAATGCTGCTGCGAATAAAAGCAGCTACAGCATAGGAGCCCTCACGCTTTTCAATTTCAATCCCAGATAAAGAAATTTGATTTTCTTGTAAACGTGGTAACTCTTTATGTAAGAACTGATAAATATATTTTTGTTCTTGAGCTACTTCCCCCCAGCTAGGATGAAAATATAGAACAGGTTTAACTGTTTTATTTTGGGGAGTTGCTTCTTTTTGACCAAATAATTGATCACTTGAAACAGCGGAATCCTTCCCTTTTTTCTTTGCTCTTTTTAAAAATGACAGCATAAAACTTCACCTCATTATACGTTTTGTGGCACTGTTAAGTGACGTGCGACATATCGGCACATATCTTTTTCGAAAGTACTATATGTATATAAGAAAATTTCCAGCCCTTCTTTTTGATAAAGGCGTGTCGGGTCTTCTTGTTGATAGTGTCTTAGTCCAATACCTTCTTTTAAATGGTTCATTGCTTCTAAGTGGTTAATCCAGTTTTGATCTAGGAAGTGAAGACCAACTTGGCGTAATGACTGTTGTAAGTCTGTATGGCTATCTAGTTCTTTGACGCGCTCAATATAATCAGCAATTGTATCTTTTAATTCAGCCTGTAAATCTTCAGGAGAATGGATATTATTAGCCGATAGTTCTGGGAACGATTCAGATGGTAAAACTTCCTGTAAAGCAGCTATTAATTTTGTGAAATCCCATTCTTCCGGAAGCATTCCTTCTAGAAGATGTTGTTTTGCAATGGCATCGACTGCATGTTCAATCATCGGAATGAAAGTTTCTATCATATCTGTTTCCTCATTTAAGAAACGATTGCGAAGTTTATAAATGACATTTCGTTGATCATTAATCACATCATCTAATTTTAAGTTATATTCACGCATAGAGAAATGGCTACCTTCACAAATTAATTGTGTACGGTTAACAAAGTCATGAATTTTTGCTGATTGAATAAGACCTGAACTGTCTGCTTGTAGTGATTTTTTTAACTTTTCCACTTCTTCATGTGCAAAGCGCTGGATTAAATCATCTTCTAATGAAAGGAAGAACTGAGAACTTCCAGGGTCACCTTGTCGACCAGCGCGTCCCTTTAATTGGTTATCAACGCGGCGAGATTCATGGCGCTCTGTACCGATTACATGCAATCCCCCAAGCTCATGAACACCTTCACCTAGCAAAATATCGGTTCCGCGTCCAGCCATATTTGTCGCAATTGTAATTTGTCCTTTTTGACCGGCTGTTGCAATTAAGTCCGCTTCTTGCTCAGCGCTTTTAGCATTTAATAACTGGTAGGACAATCCAGCTTCATCTAAATAACGAGCAACCGTTTCGGATTGCAAAATGGACATTGTCCCAATTAAAATAGGTTGTCCCGTTTTATGACGTTTGATGACTTCTTCACGCACAGCTTTATATTTAGCGTCAGCGGTTACGTATACGACATCTTTTTTATCTTCACGAATAACAGGACGATTCGTTGGAATCGGGATCACTTCCATATTATACACACGGTTGAATTCTTTTTCTTCCGTTTTCGCTGTACCAGTCATTCCAGATAATGTAGGATACATACGGAAGAAGTTTTGAATTGTAATCGATGCTTGGGTTTGATTTTCCTCTGTAATTTGTAAGCCTTCTTTTGCTTCAATTGCTTGATGTAATCCATCGCTTAAAGAGCGTCCATCCATCACGCGCCCTGTAAAAATATCAACGAGCATAATCTTATCATCATGGACAATGTAGTCAACATCTCGTTGGAAGGTTACATGCGCACGTAGCGCTTGAATCATATAATGATACAATGTTTGATGTTCAAGATCATATAAGTTATCAATATCAAATAAATCTTCTATTTTCGAAATTCCTTCCTCTGTGAAACTAGAAGATTTTGTTTCTGCATCGTATGTATAATGCAAAGTATCTTTAAATGATTGAATAACCTTTGCACATAAATAGTGTAATTCAGAACTACTTGATTTTTTTCCAGCGATAATAAGTGGTGTTTTAGCTTCATCAATTAAGACACTATCGATTTCATCAATAATCGCAAAATGGTACGGGCGTTGTACTTGATCTGCTAAGGAAGGAGCCATATTATCACGAAGATAGTCAAATCCGAATTCTGTTCCGATACCATATGTAATATCAGCTTGATAGGCAAGTTTCTTTTCAGATGGATCAATTTGTGGGATGTTTAGCCCAACTTGTAAACCAAGAAACTCATGCACTTGTCCGATTAACTCTTTATCCCGTTTTGCTAAATAATCGTTTACTGTAATAACATGAACCCCTTTGCCTTCTAGAGCACGCACATATGTCGGTAAAGAAGAAACGAGCGTTTTCCCTTCACCAGTTGGCATTTCAGCGATATTTCCTTCTAATAATACAAGTCCTCCAATTAACTGAACATCATAGTGACGCAAGCCAAGTACGCGCTTTGCGGCTTCACGTACAACCGCGAATGCCTCTACTTTTATATTATCAATTGTTTTTCCGTTTTGGAGCATATTTTGAAATATCGTTGTTTTTTGACGCAATTCTTCATCTGATAAACGTTCCATGTCCGGTTCTAATTGATTTATTTTATTTACGAGTTGTTCATACTTTTTTAACTTTCTTTTCTGAGAATCTCCTAACAGCTTTTTTACCGAATTCAGCATTTTGTAACACTCCTCTTACTGACAATAGCTTCATTATATCACATGTTTCTCTAGAAAAAGTAGAAGGAGTAAATAGAAGAAAAATATGGGTAATAAACTTACATTTCATACATTTTATTTTCGATAGAAAAAGAAAGAGAGTATTCAATATATGAGAAATTTGGTATGATAACTTAATGAGATAAGGTGGTGCTTGTACGAATTTTGAAGAGCATTTCGAAAGAGAACATCCTACTATATATAGAAGTGGTCAGTGTTTTTATCAGCTATGTTATATGAAATGAAAAAGAAAATGAATGTAAATTTTCTTTTTGTTTCATGGCTATGGTTTATATGCTCGGAAAGTGAATTTATATATATTGTGTATACACTTTATCTATTTGAATATTTCGATAAAAATATTCAAAATTCATTCAATATATGAAAAGAAAAGAGAAGGAACATGAATAAAAAGTTCATTAAAGGGGCTGCGATTTTAACGATTACAACGTTTCTATCGAAGCTGTTGGGAAGTTTTTTTCAAATCCCATTACAAAACATTGCAGGAGATGAGGTATTAGGTATTTTTCGCCTTGTTTTTCCTGTATATATGATAGCTTTAACTTTATCGGTTGCCGGGGTTCCAGTAGCGATATCTAAATTAATAGCAGAACTTCATGAAAAGAATGAGCAAGAAAGGATAGCGAAATTATTTACTTCTGCCTCTATTATAGGCAGTATATTTGGATTAATTGGCTGCGTTGTTATTGTACTTGGATCTAGCACAATTGCTAATATGCTTGGAGGGCAAGAGACAAGACTGTCACTTATTATCACTTCATTTGCACTTTTGGTTGCGCCGTATATGGCAGTATATCGCGGGTATTTTCAAGGGTTTGGAGATATGGCTCCAACTGGCGTGTCACAAGTGATTGAACAGTTTGTTCGCGTGTTTTTTATGCTGACAATTGCGTATGTATGTGTTGTTTGGAATGAAAGTAGCGATGTCGTAACAGGTGGGGCGATGATTGGCGCGGTTCTTGGCGTAATGAGCTCACTGCTATACTTGCGTGTCCAGTATAGTAAAAGTCCATATCGTTATAAGACGAAAACATACACATTTCAAGACTTGAAACGAGATGGAAAGAGAATATTGCACATTTCGATTCCGATTGCAATTGGCGCGTTATCTATGCCCATTTTAAATTTAATAGACTCCATTACCATTCCGAGTTTACTGCATGAATCCTCTGAAACGATTCATGCGCAATTTGGTATATATAGTCGCGGCTTTGCTTTTACGCAATTAATTGTCGTGTTTGCGAGTGCTATGGTATTTCCGCTAATTCCATTATTAACGTCAGCTTTAACGAAGCACGACACCCAGTTAGCGAGAGTAACAGTGCAGCGTACAACAGAACTTGCCCATGTTTTAACAATGCCTATGACAGTTTGGCTCATTGCGTTAACAGTACCTTTAAATGTAGGTTTGTTTACAGATGCGAAAGGGAGCGGTATGTTAGCCGTTGTGATTGGTAGTTCGTATTTTACTTCACTTATGGTATTATCAATAGGTATTTTGCAAGGCATTAATCATTCGATGAAAGCTGCATGGATTGTGATTTGTGCAAGTTTCGTAAAGATTGTATTCAATATTGTACTTGTGGGAGAGTTTGGTATAAGCGGAGCAGCTTATAGCACGCTGTTTATATATATATTGATTTGCATTGTAAATCAAATGTATATTCGTAAATATCTTGCGTATTCCATTCATATAGGCAGATTTTTTGCTGTCATTTGTGTATCCTGTATTTTAGGATTTGGTTTATATGAGGTATCTACTACCATACCTGTAACGGATTCAAGATTTTTTGCGCTTTTATACAGCGGAATCGCATTTTGTTTGGCAACGCTATTATATGGTTTATGTGCATTAAAACTTGACTGGATATCGAAAGAACAGATATCCTTTTTAAGGAAATAGAACATTTAGTACTCTCATTTGTAGAGATTCATATCCGCTGATGCGGAATAGATAAAAGCAATGAATAGCTTTAGTAGGGAAGCTATTAGTTTTATGTTATCAAACCTTTTTTATCAAGGAGTTGATGGCCATTTGTTTAAGTACAAAAAGAGTTGATTGCGAAATGTTGGAGGAGATTAAGAGTGCGGTTAGTTTTATCAGGATATTACGGTTTTTATAATGTTGGGGACGAAGCGATTTTGCAGTCAATTATTAAGGCATTACATGAAGAGGATCCTACTCTTCAACTTGTTGTACTTTCCAATGATCCTGACTATACAAGGAAAATGTACGGTGTAGAAGCAGTAAATCGCTGGGATATAAAAGCGATTTATCGCGAGATAAAACAAAGTAATGGTCTCATTAGTGGAGGCGGTAGCTTATTACAAGATAAAACGAGTATTAAAAGCATCTTATATTATACAGGTATTATGCGCTTAGCTCGTTTTTTGAAGAAACCGTACTATATTTATGCACAAGGAATTGGTCCCATTACAAAGAAGCAAAATCGATTATTAGTAAAATGGCATGTGTCAAAAGCAGAATATATCTCAGTGCGTGATGAAGACTCTTTTCTGTATTTAAAAGAAATTGGTATTAAGAAAGGTATTGAACTTGTCCCTGACCCCGTATTAGCTTGTCAGCCAGAGCAGCAACATTCAGGCTGGTTACAAAAGCAATCTGTTCAGGGGAAAGTGATTGCAGTGAGTGTTCGTTACTGGGATGCAAAAGAAGATTATATGAGAAAGTTAGCTGAAACGTTAAAGAAGTTTAAGCAAGAGGGCTATCATATTTTGTTTGTACCGATGCATGGACCGTTCGATCAAAATGCATCTCGTGATATTATTAATTTAATGGGGGAAGAAGCTCATATGCTCCCGTATAAAATGGATATTCACGAAAAAATTGCTATTTTATCAGAATGTTCCCTGTTAATTGGAATGAGACTCCATGCGCTTATATTTGCTGCAGTAGCAAATATACCTATGATTGGTATTTCATACGATCCAAAGATTGATTCCTTTTTACAACAAGTGAATCAGCCGATCATTGGCAACGTAGATGGAGATTGGACAGCAGAAACATTATATAGCATGGCGATGAAACAACTTCAACAAAAAGAAAATGTACAGTTGACACTAGGTCAGCGCGTGGAAGAATTACGTGAACAAATTTCAAAAGCTTCCAAGCACATTATTTATGATTTACATACAAGAGAAGGGGCAAAAAGAGAAGTGAAATCGAAAATTTAGATGTCATTCCCTCTTTTATAAATAACACTAAAAATATCTAAGAATGAGAGAACGAATCAATATCATAATCTAGCTTCTAGATTATGAAAAAATATATCAATAATGTGAGTGAATAAAAAAGATCAAGGTGATTGTGACACCTTGATCTTTTTTATTTATATGCTTTTCGCGAAAAGAAGTCTGTTTTGTCGTATAAAGTCGAAAAATAGTAACAATTAGATGTTGAAATATGACGATTGTCCCTGTTATAGTTGAATATAGATATATCTAAAGAATACGAATGTAATTTAGATGAAATCATTGATATATATGTATTTTTTTGATTTTATTGGAAGTTATTTTTCCGTAGAAATAGAAAATTACATATTTAAGAAATTGAAATGTTACCATTTTTGTCGAAATTAACTGTTGAAAAATGTTTAAAAATATCCAAAAATGGTGTATTATGTTTATTGTTCTACTTTATGGATGATTTTTTCATTCTATTAAGATGAATTTTTAACACATTATATTTACTAGTTTCATAATTTGTAAAAAAATACATTTTTATACATACATTATGAAGCTAGTATTACATTCCTGAAGGAGGAAATAGATAAAATGGCAAAGAATAACTCTTACAAAAAAGTAATCGCTGGTACAATGACAGCTGCAATGGTAGCAGGCGTTGTTTCTCCAGTAGCAGCAGCAGGTAAAACATTCCCAGACGTAGAAAATCACTGGTCAAAAGACTCAGTTTACTACTTAGTAGAAAAAGGTGCTATCAAAGGTAACGATGACGGTACATTTGCTCCTGACCGCACAGTAACTCGTGCAGAAGCAGCTACAATGATGGCTCAAATTTTAAACTTAAAAATTGAAGAGAATGCAAAACCATCTTTCAAAGATGCTCAAGATCACTGGGCTTCAAAATTCATCGCAGCTGTAGAAAAAGCTGGTGTAGTTGCAGGTAAAGGTGACGGCACATTCGATCCAAATGGAAAAATCGATCGTGCTTCAATGGCAGCTATGCTTGTAGGAGCTTACAAATTAGATTCTAAAGTAAGTGGAGAATTAAAAACGAAATTCGATGACTTAAAAAATCATTGGGGTGAAAAGAAAGCGAACATCCTAGTTGAATTAGGAATCTCTGTAGGTACAGGTAGCGCTTGGGAGCCAAACAAATCTGTAACTCGTGCAGAAGCAGCTCAATTTATTGCAAACACTGATAAGAAGTTCGGTGCAGCAGCAAAAGTTGACTCTGCAAAAGTAGCTACATCTCAAAAATTAGAAGTTAAATTCGACAAAGCTGTTGAAAAATTAACTAAAGAAGATGTGAAGGTAGCAAACAAAGCTAACAACGATAAAGTATTAGTTAAAGATGTAACTTTATCTGAAGATAAAACAACTGCTACAGTTGAATTATACGGTAAACTAGAAGCTAAACAAACTTACACTGTAGATGTAAATAATGTTGGTAAAACAGAAGTAACTGTTGGCTCTTTAGAACCAAAAACAATTGAAATGGCTGATCAAACAGTTGTAGCTGGAAAAGCAACTAAATTACAATACAAAGTTACTGATGAAAACGGTACTGAAATTGTTTCACCAACTGGTATTAAATTTGAAACTCCAGCTGAAGGAACAATTAATGAAAATGGTGAGATTACTTTAGAAAAAGGTATTTCAACTACTGTAAAAGCAGTATACAAAAAAGGCGATAAAGTAGTAGCTGAAAGTAAAACTGTAAAAGTTTCTGCTGAAGGTGCTACAGTAGCTTCAATCTCTAATTGGACAGTTACAGAACAAAATAAAGCTGACTTTACTTCTAAAGATTTCAAACAAAATAATAAAGTTTATGAAGACGACAATGCTTACGTTCAAGTAGAATTGAAAGACCAATTTAATATGGTAACAACTGGAAAAGTTGAATATGAATCATTAAATACAGAAGTAGCAGTGGTAGATAAAGCTACAGGTAAGGTAACAGTACTAAGTGCAGGAAAAGCGCCAGTAAAAGTAACTGTTAAAGATGAAAACGGTAAAGAACTTGCTACAAAAACAGTTGAAATCGAAACTTTTGCTAAAAAAGCAATGAACGAAATTAAATTAGAAAAAACAAACTTAACTCTTTCTACAAAAGATGTAACAGACTTCAAAGTAGAAGCACCGGTATTAGACCAATATGGCAAAGACTTTGATGCTGATAAAGTAGAAGTAAAAGTTTACGATAAAGATGGCAAAGAACTAACAAAACATGCATTAAAAGCTGATTATAAAAACAAAGAATTAGTAGTAAATTCTAACGGCCAAAAAGCTGGTAAATACACAGTAGAATTAACAGCTATTTCTGGTGAAAAAGAAGTTAAAGCTAAATTAGCATTAGAGTTAAAAGACCCAGGTTTATTCTCTAAATTTGAAGTTCGTGGTTTAGAGAACGAATTAGATAAATATGTTACTGATGAACACAAGAAAAATGAAATGACTGTTTCGATTCTTCCAGTTGATGCAAATGGTTTAGTTTTAAAAGGTGCAGAAGATGCTGAATTAGAAGTAACAACAACAGATAAAGAAGGTAAAGAAGTACCTGCAACTAGTGCACAAATTTCTGTAAAAGATAACCGTGTAATTGCTCTTGGTACAGATGTAAAAGCTGGTGAAACTTATAAAGTAGCTGTTAAATTAGATGGTAAGTTAATCACAACTCACTCATTTAAAGTTGTTGATACAGCACCAGCTGCTAAAAAACTAGCAGTAGAATTTACAAGCACAACTCTTAAAGATGTGGCTCCAAAAGCTGATTTAAAAGCTGAGCTTGCAAACATTCTATCTGTTGATAACGTACCTGCAACTGAAGCAAGTGCAACTGTAACTGATGTGAAATTTGTTTCTGCAGATACAAATGTTGTAGCTGATGAAACTGGTTTATTTGGTGAAAAAGGTTCAACTTCTGTCTTTGTTAAAGAACTTACTGTTAAAAAAGGTGAGAAAACACAAAAAGTTGAATTTGACAAACCAGTAAGAGTAGCTGTATCTATTAAAGAAGCACCAAAAAACTAATTTAAAATCATTTGATACATTAAATGATTAGTAAAAGCCTATGAGAAAATAGACAAAAGTCTATGAGTATCATAGGCTTTTTATTTGGTTTACAAAATAAAAAATTCTCAATTTTACTATATATCTTTATTGAGAAATATATCCTCACCCTATCAAAACCTCTTGCAATATATGTAAAGATTTTGTAAATCCCAATATTTTCTTACTAAAAATAGATTAGAAATATGAATGATATTGTCGAAAAACGAGGTATATTGTCATTAAAAGTCTGAATATTACAGATGCTGCAAAAAAATATTTGGATAATAATGTGTTTATTTGTGATATAATTCCATTTGTGTATTTGATATACAAATGGAAAAATTGATCCTATGGAATAGTAGAAGTGGTTTTATTATTGACTATATCTTGATAACACAATAAAAAGTTGAATTATCGGAAAATGTCGAATCTTCTTTTGATAAAACTGTTGAAAAAAAATAACCGAATATAGTATGATGAACTTGTTTCAAAAAGATAGTAAAAATGTATTATTTTACCTAATATTTTTTCTACTATCTATAATTATGTGAAACTCTTTGGAATTTGTATGTATGTTTGTATGTAGTTTTTCGATTAATAGGTTTATAAGTAACTAGTTTTCAAATTACATATGATTATGAAACTAGTAACATAGTCCTAAAGGAGGAAAAGAGAGAAATGGCAAAGAATAACTCTTACAAGAAAGTAATTGCAGGTACAATGACAGCGGCAATGGTGGCGGGAGTTGTATCTCCAGTAGCAGCGGAAAATAAATCGTTCCCAGATGTTCCATCTGATCATTGGGCAGCAGAATCCATTTATTATTTAGTAGATCAAGGTGCTATCAAAGGTAAACCAGATGGCACATATGGTCCAAGTGAAGCGATTGACCGCGCTTCTGCAGCAACGATCTTTGCACAGCTTTTAGAATTACCAATTGATGAAAATGCTCAGCCATCTTTCAAAGATGCTAAAAATACATGGGCTGCAAAATACATTGCGGCAGTTGAAAAAGCAGGTGTTATCGTCGGTGACGGTAAAGATAACTTCTATCCAGAAGGTAAAATCGATCGTGCTTCTTTCGCATCTATGTTAGTAAATGCATATAACTTAAAAGATAAAGTAAACGGCACATTAGTGACAAAATTTGATGACTTAAGAGGACATTGGGGCGAAGAAAAAGCAAATATCCTCGTTAACCTTGGCATTTCTGTAGGTACAGGTAAGGCTTGGGAGCCAGATAAATCTGTAACTCGTGCAGAGGCAGCTCAATTTATTGCACAAACACATAGTAAATATGGAAAAGAAGATAACAGTGAAGCGAAAGTAACGAACGTTTCTGTTTCTGGACCAACAGAGTTAACATTAACTGGTACAGGATTGAAAAAGCTTGCTGCTGAAGATGTAACGCTTGAAGGAAACAAAGCGATTGCAATTCAAGCAAGTGAAGATGGAAAAACAGCAACTGTAACACTTAGCGGTAAAGTTGCTCCAAATAAAGATCTTACTGTAAAAGTAAAAGATGATTCATTCAATGCGAAATATGTATATGAAGTGAAAAAATTACGTGTAGAACCACTTACATTTGATGACGATCGTGCAGGTCAAGCAGTTGTATTTAAAGTGAATGACGAAAAAGGCAACGCTGACATCGAATATTTAGATATAGCTGGTTACGATGTGAAATTTGTTGCGAATAACTTAGATGGTACTCCGGCAGAAATCTTTGAAGGAGGTTCTGCAGAGTCAACAACTGGTAAACTAGCTGAAGGTATCGCTGAAGGTAAATATAAAGTGGAAGTACAAGTGACAAAACGCGGCGGCATTACCATTACAAACACTGGCTTTATCGAAGTGAAAAACCTTGATGCAGAAGCAACAGCAATTAAAAATGTTGTCTTTGCAGTAGATGCAAATAGAGACGGAAAAGTAAATTATGCTAAAGTACTAAATGGAACAGACTTTACTTTAAATAGTAAAACATTAGTTGCTGGTGAAAAAGCAGGTATCCATAAAGTTGTTGCTCAAATTAATAAAGAGAACAAAGTTGTTGATCCTAATGCAATTAGCTTGAAATCATCTAATCCAGGTGTTATCTCCGTGAAAAACGGTGAAATTAAAGCGGAAGCAGCTGGTTCTGCAACACTTACTGTTAAAGTGGGCGATGTAACAAAAGACTTTAACTTTGTTGTAAAAACGGATGCACGTAAACTTACAACTGTAAAAGCAAATCCAGATCAATTAAAAGTTGTTGAAGGCAAAGAGTTACCAGTAACATTTGTAACAACTGACCAATATGGCGATCCATTTGGTGCAAACACTGACGCAATTAAAGAAGTGTTACCGCAAACAGGTATTGTAAAAGCTCTAGATGTTACTACAACAAAAGAAGGTTCAATTGGCACATCTTCTATTCTAGTAAAAGGTGCGAAAGTGGGAGCAGGTACAATCCACTTCCAAAACCCAAATAACAATGCAAGCGGCGAAGGTTACGGCTCACTTCATGTTGAAGTTACGAAGAGCAATATCGGTCATGACGCTCCACGTTTCGAGCTAGTTTCTAAAGCAGGTCAAAAAGATCAAGCAGCAGATACTACACTTGCAGCAGGAAATACAGTTGCATATCAATTATCTAACTACACTACAGAAGGTGTATATGCAGATGCAGCAAGCTTAGAAGGTTACGAATTTAGAGTAGGTAATGAGGAAATTGCGGAAGCTAAAATTGATGGAAAAGCATTAAAAGTAACAGGTAAAAAAGCAGGTGTTACAGATGTTATTTTAACGAAAGATGGCGCTACAGCTGGACACGCTACAATTACTGTTACACAAGAAAATATTCAAATTACATCTGTTAAATTTAAAGATGTAGAAGTGGAACAATTTGAAAATCGTAAAGTAGATATTCATAGAGTGCTTGACGTTGTGAAGAGTGATAAAGATGATGTTATAAACGGTATCAAATTAAATATCAACACAGAACATAAAGTACGTATTGTAGATGATGCAGCAAATCCAGAACAAGGTAAACTTTACCTTGACCGCAACGACAATGCTACATTTGATGGTAACGATGTTGCGCTTGGTTATGTAACAGCTGTGAAATCAAATGATACAGTATCTAAAGAAGGAAATGAACTATTCGACTTCTTAGCTGATGAAACTGCTGATAAGAAAAATGATGTCTTCAAAGGTGTAACAACTGCATTTGGAGATAAAGGTACAGTTATCTTTAAAGTATTGAAAGATAGAGTTGCACCAACTACTGAGTATGGTACAAAAGCTGTAACAATCAACGTAATTAAAGAAGAAATCTAATTGATTACTAATCCCTGCGCTACTAGTGGCGTGGGGATTGTTTTTGTTCTAATGAGATAAGCCCCTTTAGAGATTTCTAAAGGGGCTTATCTTATGATTATTGCTTAAACTTAAACATTTCACCACTTAAATTGGAGTCACTATATACAAACAAGACCATATTAATATTGTTGTCTTTTATGTATTGGTAAACATCTTTTTCGTGATAGTGACGTAAATCTAGTATTGATGTATGTTTAAAGTTTTGGGCGAAGTGCGGTATGATCGCATTTGCAAATGAGTCTTTTAAAATTAAAATACGGGTATTGTTTGGTGCATCATGATTTTCAAAGATAATTTCCGGATAATCGTTTGTGTAATACCCTGCGTATGATGTTGTGCCCTTTTGTTTTTCTGTACCATATAGTTCATCTAGTGAATGATAAATTGTGCCATTTGCATCTTTGACCGTAACACTTGTGAAGTGGAAGCCACCCTTTGGTGTGTAATAGCATAGTTTTTCACCTGTTGCATCGATGAGCTGATACAATTGGTTATTAAAGCTACCAACGAGATGCTTGTTTTTTGCACATACTCGCGTGTAATCTTCTCGCTTCACTTCTTTTCCTATATATATAGAAGATTCTTGTTTTATCGTATTCATAATGTATTGGTAGCCTAGAAAGGCACCATCCATATTCCAGTGATGATCTGTTTTAAAATACATATCTTGTATTTCTTTTTGTGTATATTGTTTCTGAAAATGTTCCATAATTTTAATTGGTTTTACATCCGCTGGAAGTTGATTTAAAAAGTATTGTAAATTTTCCTTCGCATATGTTTGAATGTGAGAAGGTAATTTAAATGATAAGGCGTTCGTTTTAGACGGCGGCAGTGCAAAGTAAAACTCAATATTTTGTTCTTTCAGAAACTGAGACAATTCTCGAATCCTTGGCATTGACTCGTCAATTTCTTTATATTTTGTTGTCCATGCCGGATTTTTTAAGAGCCATTTATCATCGGTAAGAATGATATCGTTAATGAGAGACTTGTCCATTTTGATCTGGGCAAGCGTATAGGTCTTTATGAGCTCATCTCGGCCCACTAATTGATCGTTTGTATATGCTTCGAAATCTTTAAAGAAATTGCCCGACACAATCGATTCTTTTGTCAGGACAGGCTTTTGAGCAAGTTGACGATTTTCAACAGGTGAAATCGCACGATCTGTTTTCAGCAATGATATAATTCCAAATGAAAGGATAATGGTGAGAAAACCGATACAAAGAACAAAGTTCCCCAATTTTTTCATAATTACTTTTCCTTCCTTTATAAGTTAGAACCTAAAATAAATAAATGGATTATATGTCGAATTAACGAGATACATAATCGAAATCATAAATAATGTGAGTAATATAATTGGACGTGCAATTTGCATAGAAAATGCATACGTCTTTGGCGCAAGTTCGAGTACGTTTTGAATGCGCATTAAAATTGGTGTTGCTGCAATGAAGGCAATGAGAAAGACAAGACCATATTCATGTAAGTATAACATCGTGTTATCATCTGTTAGTGGATGATGAAGACCAATCATTGATTGTAAGTATTGGAACGAGTATGCAAAATTGTCAGCGCGAAAAAAGACCCATCCAATCATAACAAGTAATAATACATACATATGTTGCAGCGGTTTCCATAGTTTTTGTAACAGTTTTTCAAGACCTGCTTTTTCAATCGAAATAATCAATCCGTAATATAATCCCCAAGCAAGGAACGTCCAACTTGCACCATGCCATAAACCAGTGAGCCCCCAAACGATACATACATTTCGATAGTTGGCTAGTTTAGAGACGCGATTTCCCCCGAGCGGGATATATACATAATCGCGAAACCAAGAACCGAGTGTAATATGCCATCTTCTCCAAAATTCCGAAATAGATTTTGAAATGTATGGGTAATGGAAATTGCGAGGGAAATCAAATCCGAACATTTTCCCAAGTCCAATTGCCATATCAGAGTATCCACTAAAATCGAAATAAATTTGTAGTGTATAGGCAATAATGCCAATCCATGCTGTGCCGACACCTATTTCTGAAGGAGGAAGGGCAAAAATTTTATCAGCAACAAATCCAACTTGATTGGCGATTAAAACTTTCTTTGCTAGTCCAAGAATAAAGATTTGAATGCCTTCTGTAAATTTTTCAAAAGAATGAATGCGCGATTTTATTTGTTCCGCAACGATATTGTATCGAACGATTGGCCCAGCAATGAGCTGCGGGAAAATCGAGATATACAATGCTAAATCGAGCGGATTTTTTTGAACCTTTCCATCTTTACGGTATATATCAATGACATAAGACATTGCTTGGAACGTATAGAATGAGATTCCAATTGGTAATGGAACAGGATCGATATGAATCGATAGGTTCAATGTTTGATTGACAATGTCAGCAAAGAAGGAAATATACTTAAAATAAGCAAGAAGTAAAATATTACCGATAATCGCCATAATTAAAAAGGTGATTTTCATATTTTTATGCTGCTCATAACGATGTACGAGTAAACCGAAGCAGTAGTTTAATAGGATGGAGAAGAGCATTAAGAAAACAAAACGTGGTTCTCCCCATGCGTAAAAGAGTAAACTAAATGCTAGTAATACGAAGTTCCGTAATGCAGCCCGCACAATAAAATAGAAAAATAATACTAAGGGTAAAAAGATAAATAAGAAAACAGTACTACTAAATACCAAGCTATTCTCCTCACTTTTTATAAAATACATTCTATTAGAACAGATTGAAAGAATTATTACTCATTTTATCTTCCAAAAAGCGACATATCTATTATATATTTTTTCTCATAAAAGTGCCTTTAATATTTTATCATTTTAATAATTCAATTAAAATGGGAGGAGGGTGAATCATGAAATAAGTTTCACTTCATATGTCATATTTTATATGTGCGGAATCCCTTTGACACCCACTATTTGGATAAGATAAGATGATAAAGTGTGATTCGTTTAGAAGGGAAGAGATGGTGTGTTATTTAACTCATTTGAGTTTATTTTTTTATTTTTACCAATCGCGTTTCTTTTATATTTTTTATTAAATAGATTTGGATATGTGACATTGGCAAAGGTATGGCTTGTGCTTGCATCGCTATTTTTCTATAGTTATTGGAATGTAAAGTATTTGCCGCTTATGTTAGTATCGCTTATTGTGAACTATTTTATTGGGATGCACCTTGTGCAGCATAGAAGTAAAGTGCTGTTAACGGTTGGTTTACTGTTTAATATCGGAATGCTTAGTTATTTTAAGTATTATGATTTCTTTTTAGAAAATGTAAACGAACTATTTGGAACGCATTTTGCATTGTTATCATTAACATTACCGCTTGCGATTAGTTTTTATACGTTCCAAAAGATTGCTTTTTTAGTAGATACATATCACGGAGAAACAGAAGCATGTCATTTTCTTGATTATGCGTTGTTTATTACGTTTTTCCCTCAATTGATTGCAGGTCCAATTGTGCATCATGCACAAATTATGCCGCAATTTATGGATCGTGAGAAGAAGCGTTGGCAATCGAAGTACATTGTGCTGGGGATATTCGTATTTGCAATTGGGATTTTTAAAAAAGTTGGGATTGCAGATGTGCTATCACCTCTTGTTCGGGAAGGATTTGATGTACAACCGAGTTTAACGTTTGTTGAAGCATGGCTATCGTCACTTGCTTTTACATTTCAACTGTATTTTGACTTTAGCGGGTATAGCGATATGGCAATTGGAATCGCTTTACTGTTCAATATTACATTGCCGCAAAACTTCAATTCACCGTATAAAGCAGTGAATATACAGGATTTTTGGCATCGCTGGCATATGACACTCAGTCAATTTTTAACGAAATATGTATATATTTCATTAGGTGGGAATCGTAAAGGCGTAACGCGAACGTATGTAAACATTATGATTGTCTTTTTAATTAGTGGTCTTTGGCACGGCGCTGGTTGGACCTTTATTTTCTGGGGATTTTTGCACGGGGCTGCTTCAGTGATTCATCGTTTATGGAGAAAGATGGGCGGGTGTATGCCGCCGTGGGCTGGTTGGCTGATTACATTCCTATTTATTAATATAACTTGGGTGTTTTTCCGTGCTACATCGTGGCATGATGCGATAAAAGTATTAAAAGGTATGATTGGCTTAAATGGATTTGAACTAGCAAACAGTGTGTTTCCTGCATTTATATTGCAGAAAATGCAGTTTTTGGCGCAGTATAGTATTTCGTTTACAGAAAGTTATCAAGTATCACAATTAGACCGGACGATGGTCGTTTATATTTTGGGTGCGTTATGTATTAGTTTCTTCTTAAAGAATTCTATTCAGTTAAGAGATACGTTTCGACCTCACATATGGAATGCAGTATTTACAGCAATATTGCTTGTATATAGCGTGCTACATTTAACAAGTATTAGTGAGTTTTTATATTTTAATTTCTAGGTGGGGAATATGAAAAACAAACATTGGCTTATTGTCGTTTCTGCATTTGTTTTCATTCCGCTTATTGGGGTAGGGATATTTAATAGCTATATTGATTCCCTTTGGATATTCCCTCATAAAAATAAGTGGAATAATGTTCAGTTTGGATTTAATGAGAGACAGCAAAAAACAAACTACATATCATATCGTCCGTTTCCTTACGATAGTATTATATTGGGAAGCAGCCGAACGACATTTATTAACCAGCATGATTTCACTGGATTACATGCATTTAACTATGCGGTTAGTAGTATGGATCCGCGTGAATATGATGCATATATTGAATATGCAAAGGAACAAAAGGGAAGTGAATTATCATCTATTGTGATTGGCTTAGATTTTCTTGGAACGAATGGAAACCGAGAGATTGGTTTTGATAAGCCAAACGTGTATATCGATCAGGCACGGAGCTGGTTATATCCAATTAAATCGTATGTGAGTACAGATGGGATTACCTATTCTTTACAGACAATTAAGACATCTATCCATCAGAGTACAGATATTGATCGATATAATCGTGATAATATAAAGAAAATGCGTGAGTATACGAAAGAAGAAAGAGATGCACAAATTCAAGCACAAGTTGATAAATTTAGTAGGGAAATCTATGGTGGGAATTATGAATATCAAAATATGAAAGAAATATTAGGTACTGTAAAAGCTCATAATCCAAATACGAAGTTTTATATTTTTACAACGCCTGTTTCTGAGCCACTTTTTCGGACGATGATTCAGTCTGGCAGATGGGAAGAGTATAAAAGATGGCTTCATGACGTTGTTGATGTATTTGGAGAAGTGCAACACTTTATGTATATAAACTCTGTTACAACAAACTTGGACAACTATATGGATGGACATCATTTCCGGCCAGAAGTGGGGAAAATGATTGCACATAAAGTTGTCAATAAAGAAGATCATACGATTCCAAAAGATTTTGGGATTGTGATTACAAAAGATAATATTGATGAAGTGTTAGATCGAATTTATGCATCTATACAACAGTAAAAAGCAGCATCTAGGGATGCTGCTTTTTGATTGAACATTAGAAATTATTCCGCTCGTAAATCAACAATTAAGTATGCAAGAATGACTACAAAGAAAATGCTAACAGATGGTGCAGTTAATACGTGACCGGACATAAAGCCGATGCCAAGCGATAAGAGAATGGTGCTAGCAAGCAGCGTATATTTTACAGTCAGCATTTGTTTGAAGTTTGCAAGGAAACGGATTAGTAATCGGACTCCAAAGTATAGAAGCGGTATGAAGTAAATGAGAAAGCCAACGATTCCGAAAGCAAAGAATATATCGTGAAAATCCATCTCGATTAACTTGATTTTTTTTGTATAGTTTCCAGCGTATCCCATACCAAATAGTTTCTGTGACAGGGGTGCTTCTTTATAATATCTTTGGTATACCTTTAAGAATTTATCTCGGTCGCTATAGATTAAGCTCTTTACTTCAGAATCTGTCAGTTCACCTTGCGCATGTTTTTTCGCTTCGTCCGGATCTTCTTTTACTACTTTTCCTTCTTTTCGTTCCTGCTCTTCTCGTAACGCTTTTTTGTATTCATATATTTGCAAATGTATGCCCATATTTTTTGCGATTGGAGTTAGCGGCGTAAGCACACCTAATCCTGCTAGTACAACGAGCGCAACAATTGTATTTACGAGCTGAGGGAATCCCTTCCCTTCCTTTTTCCGGTTCATCATATATTCAATAAATGAAAAGAAAAGGGCTATGCCTAATGTAACAACAATTGCGCCATAACCAACTTTTGTTCCAACCATAATGCTTGCATACATGGCTAACAGTGTTGGAATCCAGTAGTATATTTTTGAAAATGAAGTGGTTTTATGTATAGAGTAAAGGACAACGATTGGGAACATAATGGCGAAAATAGCACTTAAGTCATTTCCGGCAAAGAACCATCCTCTTGAACCAATCTTTGAATGTGGATAGCTTGGGAAATCTGTTCCCGTTGCCATCGATACAATCATGACAATACTTAAAATAATTGTTGTATATAAGAAATAGGTAATCAGTTTGTTGTATGTATCTGTTTGATCCTTTAATTCTTTAAAGACGATAATATATCCAAACAATAATACAAATGGATATACACTCTTTAAAATGAACTTCACTTCTTCGCTAAATGAAACAGGTGATTTTACGATCATATTGTTGATTAGGCCAATTCCCAAAACAATTCCAAGTAAGATCAAATAAATAATATACTTTCTATTTCCAGGCTTCTTTATATGAAAAAGAAGATACCCTAGTGCAAGAAGCATAAAAGCAAAACGGACTACAACTCCGACTGTCGCACTCATGTGTAATATGTAGATTGAAAAAGATGTTAGTAAATCTAAAATTGGTTGAAACACAATGAATAGTAACAGGAAATGTGGGAAGTAGTTATCCGTTTGTTTCAACTTGTTAACCATGTTTTCCTCCATTTCTTCATTCCTTTATTGCAGCGTGATTTTCCGCTGCTCATAACAGCCTTTCATCTATTGTAAGGCGAATGAATTTCTATATGATTTTGGTACATCAAACTTAAGAATACACTATTTCATTCTAATGGTAAATAGAAGGGAAGAGGTGAAGAATCTCTTTGAACTCCATTATTTTTCTTCGCAATCATTCGTTTTATACAAGAAAACATACAAAATTTGCCTTTATTAGACAGAAAATTAGGGAAAAAGAAGGGTTTTGTAGCTCTTTTCTATAAGTATAGAAGTATAATCATTGGACAAGAGAGAGGGGTATATAATGGAAGTAAAAAGCAAAGCAGAATCTGTTGTTGTGAAATATGAAGGACGTGTTGCAACAGTGATGGTCAATCGTCCTGAAGTATTAAATGCGTTAGATGAGCCTACCTTAAGAGAATTACGAAAAAAACTGAAAGAAGTGGCAGAAAGTCCTGCTCACATTGTCGTATTATGCGGAAATGGCCGTGGTTTTTCTGCAGGTGGGGATATTAAATCCATGCTTTCTAGCAACGATGAAAGTAAATTTGACGACATTATGAATACGATTTCGGAAATTGTTATTACGTTATATACAATGCCAAAGCTTGTGATTAGTGCAATTCATGGTCCAACGGCAGGCCTTGGACTAAGCATTGCGTTAACAGCGGATTATGTGCTAGCAGATATTTCATCTATTATTGCGATGAATTTCATTGGAATTGCGCTGATTCCAGATGGCGGAGGACATTTCTTCTTACAAAAACGACTTGGTGAAAATGTGGCCAAGCAAATCATTTGGGAAGGGAAAAAACTATCGGCAACGGAAGCGTTAGATCTCGGTTTAATTGATGAAGTAATCGGGGAAAACTTCCAAGGGGCTGTAAAACAAAAAATCAATGAGTGGTTGCAAAAGCCAATTCAAGCAATGATTCAAACGAAACAAATTTTATGTGAATTCAATCGCTCAAGTCTGGAACGAACACTAGCACTTGAAAAGCGTGGACAATATGCAATGAGAAAAACAGCCGATCATAAAGAGGGAATTGCTGCGTTTTTAGAAAAGCGTTCCCCAATCTTTAAAGGAGAATAAAAAGGAAGAAAGTGCTAGCACATTTTAGTATAATTGTGTTAGCACTTTTTTAGGAGAAATAGATGAAAAAATAAAAGAAAAAGTATAATGGTGATTACGCTTTTCATCGTTATGTATGTTATATTGCATAGTTCAAAAGATTGTAAGGAATGAGAGGAAGGCAAAGAGACGATGGCAACATATAATAAGTTAGTAAGAGATCGTGTTCCAGAAAAGATTTTAATGTCTGGAAAAACATATACAGCACAAACATTAACAGGGCAAGCCTACATACAAGCATTAGCGAAAATTGGAACGGAAGAACTTCGTGAATTTGCTTCGATGAAGGAGCGGGAACATGCGCTTGATTCACTTGCTGATGCATTAGAGGTTATCATTGCATTAGCGCGTGCAGAAGGGGCAACGTTCCAAGACATCGAACGCATTCGGAAACAAAAAGAAACGGAGCGCGGAGGATTCGAAAAAGGAATCTACCTTCTTGATGTTTCTGAGGAATAGTGTAATAGAAAAAGCACAGCTTTTAGGAATGGCTGTGCTTTTTTTAATATGTTTGTTTCCTATGTAGAGACTCATCATGAAAAGGACTGCGGTGAATATCCATCCTACAGAAATGGCGATAGAAGTACCGATATGCAGGCATAATAAAGATGATAATATCCAAATTAAAAGTATTTCTTCATGTTTTTTTGTAAATTTCACAGGGTTTCCTCTTTTTTCATTTGACTGTTATATTTTACGATAATTGTAGAATTCGAAACAAGATATATAGAAGATGAGTAGAGGTTTTATGAGTATTTCGGTATACTGAATATTAGGAAAAAAAGAGGAGGAATGACAGTGGCACATCAAACAAAAGAAACGATGGAGCTGATCAAGCAGCTCGTTTCAATTCCAAGTCCATCTGGAAATACAGGGAAAATTATAAGCTTTATTGAAAACTATGTGAAGGAATGGAATGTAGAGACGAAACGAAATCATAAGGGAGCTCTTATTCTGACGCTAAAAGGAAAGAATGAGTTGCGGCACCGTTTAGTAACAGCGCATGTCGATACGTTAGGGGCGATGGTAAAAGAGATTAAAGCGGATGGCCGCCTTCGTTTATCGATGATTGGTGGATTTCGCTGGAATTCGGTGGAAGGAGAATATTGTGAGATTGAAACATCGAGCGGAAAAACGTATACCGGGACAATTTTAATGCACCAAACATCGGTTCATGTATATAAGGATGCAGGAGAAGCGAAACGTGATGAGAAAAATATTGAAGTCCGCATTGATGAACGAGTATCTTCAGCGGATGAGGTGCGTGCATTAGGAATTGAAGTAGGAAATTTTGTTTCATTTGATCCGCGCGTGCAAATTACAGAAAGTGGATACATAAAGTCGCGTCATTTAGATGATAAAGTAAGTGTCGGGATTCTATTACAACTTATAAAACGATTACAAGAAGAAAAGGTGATATTACCATATACAACGCATTTCTTAATTTCTAATAATGAAGAAATTGGTTATGGAGGAAATTCTAATATTCCAGAAGAAACGGTAGAATATTTAGCAGTCGATATGGGAGCGTTAGGAGATGGACAAGCTTCAGATGAATATACGGTATCCATTTGTGCGAAAGATTCTAGCGGTCCGTATCATTATGGCTTACGCAAGCATCTAGTAGAACTTGCAAAAGAAAACAAGATTGAATATAAAGTAGATATTTATCCATATTACGGCTCAGATGCTTCAGCAGCGATTCGAGCTGGATTCGATATAAAACATGCGTTAATTGGAGCCGGAATTGATTCATCTCATGCGTTTGAACGTACACATGAAAGCTCAATTGCACATACAGAAGCGCTTGTTTATGCCTATGTGTTATCACCGATGGTAGGAGAGTAATCAATCGTTGAAAAAGGTGAGTGGTATTTCAGTACTACTCACTTTTTTTGATGTTTCCAAGGAGTATATTTTAAAAATATGTTTACTATAATATTTTAATAATGTAAACTATTATAGTTGACATATTTTGGGTGATTAGTAGAACGAATATTTTACAATGAAAATGAGAGATTTTGAGGGGAGAAGGATTGACTTATGAATTACAGAAAAGTTGTTGCGGGCATTCTGACAGCTGCGGTATTATCTTGTCCAACAAGCAGTTTGGCTGCGGGAAAAAGCTTTCCAGACGTGCCGACATGGGCACAAGATTCAGTGAACTATTTAGTTGCAAAGAATGTACTGGATGGAAAGCCAGATGGGACGTTTGCACCGATTGAAGAGATTGACCGTGGATCGGCAGCTAAATTATTAGCGAGTGTTCTTGGATTAGATGTGAACAAAGAGGCAAAACCATCGTTTACAGATGCGCAAAATCATTGGGCAGCTCCCTATATTGCAGCAGTAGAAAAAGCTGGGATTATTGTTGGGGAAGGGAATGGGAAATTCAATCCAACAGGTAAAATCAATCGAGCTTCCATGGCGACGATGCTTGTTAAAGCTTATGCTTTAGAAGGGAAAGTTATTGGAGAAATCCCAAATCAATTTGATGACATAAAAGATCACTGGGGCAGAAAAAATGTGAACATTCTAGCGGCTTTAGAGATTTCTAAAGGAAAAGGAAATGTTTGGGACCCAGAAGGTCAAGTAACACGAGCTGAAGCAGTTCAATTTATTGCGAAAACAGATATGAGAAAAGAAGATACATCTAAAAGAATGTATATGGATAGACCATTTATCACGTATCATCAGCCATCCCTTTCATCTGGTATTACATCTAATCAACATAAACCACAAATTATTGAAGTAAAAGAACAGCGAAAAGACGGCTGGATGAAGATTGTAACAAGTACAGGTGATAAATGGACGCCATTACATGAGAAAACAGAGTATATCGGTGAATCATTTACTACGTATCAAGAAGCATCTCACAAATCTACGATATTAGGGAAATACGGCCCACAAACTGTAACAATTATGGAGGAAAGTGGAGACTGGATTCGCATTCGTACAAATGCTGGTTTTCAATGGTTAGATAAAAAGCAATTAAATCCTCCAAAACAAGCAAACTTCCTAGAAGGGAAAGCAATTATCATTGATCCAGGTCACGGTGATCCGGATCCAGGGAAAGACAGTTTATATATGGAAGAAAGTAAAATTGTGTTGGATACATCGAAACGAGTAAAGGCACTGTTTGAGAAGAAAACACCATTTACTGTTTTGTTAACACGTGAAGGAGATGCGAGACCAGGAAGCAGTGCAGCGGATTCCCTAAAAAAACGGGTAGAATTTGCACAAAGAAATAAAGCCGATATCTTTGTAAGTATTCATGGTAATGCATATAACGGACAAGCTAATGGAACAGAGACATTTTATTATAACTCTAAAACAAAAAGAACAAACCCACATGTAGATGAAAGCTACATGTTAGCTCAAAAAATTCAAAAACGCCTTGTTGCGGCACTTGGAACACGCGATCGAGGTGTACAACACAAAGACTTATACGTGACCCGTGAAAATACAATGCCGGCTGTATTAACAGAACTAGCATTTGTTGATAACAAGATCGAGGGTGAAAAACTAGCTCAGCCAGAGTGGAGACAACGTGCTGCTGAAGCAATTTATGCTGGTATTTTAGATTATTATGAGTGGAAGGGTAACGATGTGTCAGCTTATCGTTAATATACAAGTTTGATAGAAAAAGAGAGTGTGTCTATGAGTGATAGACACACTCTCTTTTTTATAGTGAAAAGGTAATTTTATATTTTTATATCTAAATGATACGTTTCTGTAATTAATATTTAAATATTAATTAATGTTATTCATATTTACTCAAATTAATAAATGGAATACACTAAATTAGGTACTATTTTAATAAATGAGATTTTGAGAATGAGAAGATTTGAGAGGAGAAACTAGCGAATGAAATACGGAGTAATCGCAGCTGGAATTTTGGCAGCTAACTTATTCACTTATCCATTAAGCACCTCAGCAGCAGGAAAAACATTTCCAGATGTACCAAGCTGGGCACAACAATCAGTTAACTATTTAGTGGAGAAACATGCACTTGATGGAAAACCAGATGGAACCTTTTCACCATCAGAAGAAATTGACCGTGGTTCAGCTGCAAAGTTAATAGCTATGGTACTAGGCTTACAGATTAATAAAGAAGCAAAACCTTCATTCCAAGATGCTAAACATCATTGGGCAGCTCCATATATTGCGGCGGTTGAAAAAGCTGGTGTCATTAAAGGAGATGGGAGCGGTCACTTTAACCCATCAAAAAACATTGATCGTGCTTCCATGGCATCTATGCTTGTTGAAGCTTATAAGCTAAATAATAGAATTATTGGTAATTTACCAACGCAATTTGCTGATTTAAAAGGGCATTGGGGTGAGAAACAAGCGAATATATTAGTTGCATTAGGGATTTCAAAGGGTACTGGTGATGGATGGAAACCAAATGGTATTGTGACGCGCGCAGAAGCAGCGCAATTTATCGCACAAACGGATATGCAAAAAGCAGATACATCAAAAAGAATGTACATGAACAGATATTTCATTACATATCATCAGCCATCCTTATCATCAGGGATTACATCAAATCAGCATGCACCGCAAATGATTGTGGTAAAAGAAGAGCGAGAAGATGGTTGGCTGAAAATTGTAACGGATAAAGGCGATAAATGGACACCATTACAGGAAAAGAAAGAAACAATTCATAGCGCGTTTACTACATATCAAGAAGCATCACATTCATCGAAAATACTAGGTACATATGCACCGCAAACAGTAACAGTTATAGAAGAAAGCGGAAGCTGGATTCGCATTCGGACAAGCTCTGGTTTTCAATGGGTTGATAAAAATCAATTAAATCCGCCAAAGCAAGATAACTTCTTGGAAGGAAAGGCGATTATTATTGATCCAGGTCATGGCGGAGTCGATCCAGGTCATACAGGCGTAAATATGGACGAAAGTAAAATTGTATTAGATACAGCGCTACGTGTACAGAAATTATTTGAACAAAAAACGCCATTTACTGTATTGCTAACACATGATACAGATGTACGACCAGGAACAGATGCAAAAGATTCTCTGAGAAAACGAGTGGAATTTGCACAACAAAATAATGGAGATATCTTTGTAAGTATTCACGGTAACGGTTTTGACGGAACGGCTCACGGCACAGAAACTTACTACTACAGATCAGCAACACGTGCAACAAATCCATATGTAGATGAGAGTCGTTTACTAGCCGAAAAAATCCAAAGTCGTCTTGTAAGTGCACTGGGAACACGCGACAGAGGAGTTAAAGAAGGGGATCTATACGTAGTTCGTGAAAATACAATGCCAGCTGTATTAACAGAACTAGGATTTGTAGACAATCAAATAGAAGGTGAGAAACTATCTTCACCAGAATGGAGACAGCGTGCTGCTGAAGCAATCTACGCTGGTATCCTAGACTATTACGAAGCAAAAGGACATAACGTTTCTGCTTATCGTTAAAAAAAGAAATTACTGAAAAAGTCCTTATCGTTTAAAAAGTGAAAGTTTCCTCGATGAAGTCGAGGAAACTTTCACTTTTTTATTATGAAGATTTTTTCTATATTTTTTTGTAGGTAGCTCCTTGCATATCCCGCTTTACACACGTATATAAACTCGAGTTTATCATCTTTTTGAGATATACCTTGTGTAATATGGGATTTCATTTTGATCTAAATTGAATGGAGATTCGTTCGCATATTACATATTTCTTTTCTTTGAATAAGCAGAATCTCCAAATCTGTCTTACGTCTTTTCTCTTGCTGTAATGCTCTGTTCAAACGTTCAAGTCTATATTTTTATATAGAATCAAAAAAGGAAAGGAAGAAAACTCCCTTTAACAAAAGGAAAATATTATGTAAATATAAGTTATTTATTTAGTATCATGTATTTGTACGGGAATTGATATGATTTTAGGGTAGGTATAAATATTTTTAAATAGTAAATTTATCTTTAACTCTCTGTAAAAAAATGATTCCTATATGAATAGAGATATTGAAGAAAGAGGAAGTGATGGGTTTTTTAAATGTTTCTTCTGTTATTTATGAAAGAGGCAAAATTATGAATTTCAAACAGGACTTGAATTCAGTCATTATTTGTAAGTGTAGATGAAGAAATCCATTTCTACAAGACCTACCCTTTATTAGATTGTCCAATAGACAAATATGGTTCGTGTAACGATCGCTTTAATTCGGGGTAAACATATAGAAAAATATGTAAAAACACAAAAGTCGAGAATGTAAGTTTGCTACCGAATGAAATGATTTCATCAAGTCTAGTAGAACAATTCGATTTAAGTATGATACAAGAAATTTTTTTCATGGAATATGAGCGAAATGATGCTGTTATGTTTCTTTTATCTTTATATTGCAGTGAATAACTTAACAAACAAGTGAATTTTCAATTTTCTTGTTTAGCAGGGAGGGATATTGTGAAAGAACGTTTAGAACAATTACTTATAAGTAAGAACACTTCTTTAATAGAAGAAATTATGCAGTATCAATCATGTGAAATTGCTAAAGAGATAGAAAGATTTCCGCTTAGTAAACAAGTCGAATTAATGGATATTTTTCCGGTGAATGAAAGCATTCAAATTATGAAATACTTGATTCCTGATCAGCAATATAGTATTTTAATAAATCTACCTAAATTTAAAACGAAAATTATAATGAATACAAAACCTAATCGTGACCTAATCGATTTTTTATTAGCCATCCATTCAACACAACGAAAGGAAATGATGCATTATCTAGATGGCAATGTAAAAAAAGATATCCATAATTTAATAAGTTTGAATGCCAATAATATGAGAGGACTATTAGAAAACGACTATATATCAATTAGAGAAGCGTGGTCAGTGAAAAGAGCTTTTTCTCATATTAGAAAAACTGCTACAGACATAAAATATTTTTCGAATATATACATAGTTGATAATTATGGGTATCTTAACGGAGTTGTTTCTATTCATAAATTGTTATCAGCAGATGATGATGTGCTAGTTTCGGATATAATGATTCGAAAAGTAGTTACTGCACAAATAGATGAAGATTCGCAATCTATATTAAAGCGGTTAACAAGCATGAATGTATCAGAGCTGCCTGTAGTTACTAAGGATCATCGTTTAATTGGAAGCGTAGCTCTTAATGGAGCAATATACTCTACTGAGAATCATCATATCGAAAATACTTACAAGTTAGATTACTACCAGTCATCTCATCAGCCTTACTTGAATAGTTCAATCTGGAGCATTTATTGGAAACGTATCCCGTGGTTACTTGTCCTATTCATAGCTGAGGCATATACAAGTACTGTTATATCCTATTACGAAGAAGTCATTGCACACGTCGTTGCTCTTTCCTTTTTTATTCCATTATTAATTGGTACTGGCGGGAATACAGGTACTCAAGTTGTTACGACGCTTGTCTGTGCACTAAAAGTAGAAGAAATAAAATTTAAAGATATTTTCCATGTTATGAAGAAAGAAATATTAGTAGGTATATTTCTTGGTTTTACACTTGGAGGAGCTGCGTTGATTCGAGCATATACACTTGGTATGGGACAAGAGATTGCAAAAGTTGTAGCTATTTCAGCACTTTTTGTTGTAATATGGTCTTCTTTTGTAGCGTCAGTATTACCATTAATTCTTAATAAATTAAAATTAGATGCTACTGTTATTTCGGGTCCTTTCATAACGACACTTGTTGATGGGACGGGACTCATTATTTACTTTACAGTTGCTAAGATTTATTTGAATATTTGAATAAAATGGTAGGGGGTTCGTAATTTTTAACGGTATTAAAAATTAATGGAGGTAGAGACAATGAAGGAATTTGTAAAGCAAATTGACTACGCTTTACTACTCCCACTGGTATTGGTATCTACATTAGGGATTATAATGTTGTACAGTGCTAGTTCTATAGTTGCAATTACCCATTATGAACTTCCCAGTCATTACTTTTTTCAGTCGCAATTACACAAATTATTAATAGGTGGAGTATATTTGTTTATATGTATGTTTATTCCTTTTAAGTTTTGGAAAAAGAGGTTTATTTCAGTATGTATCGTAGTTTTTAGTATTACTTTACTTTGCTTAGTTTTGTGGAAGGGGAAAGTTGTAAATAATGCGCAATCTTGGATATTTGGAATACAGCCTGCAGAATTTACTAAATTGGGTATGATTATTGTAGTGGCTCGTTTTTTTGCGATTCGTCAAGAACTGGGAAAACCGTATTGGGAGGGAATTGGGAAAATCATTTTATTTCTCTCTGTTATCTTTTTTTTAATATATAAACAGCCTAATCTAGGTTCAGCGTTGTTAATTGTCGCAACAAGCTTTTCTATTTTTTTCTGTTCAGGTATAAGTATTAAATATTTAATAAAAAGAATTTTATTCACATCTGTTTTGACAGTGCCGATTCTATACGCTTTTATTAAATATGGCTTATCTGAAGTGCAAATGAAACGAATCACGACGATTTTAAATCCATTTGATGACCCACAAACAAGTGGATATCAACTCATTAATTCGTTTATTGCAATTGGATCGGGGGGGATAATTGGAAGCGGATTCGGTAATAGTATCCAAAAACGTGGATTCTTACCTGAGCCACATACAGACTTTATAATGGCCATTATATCTGAAGAGCTTGGCTTTATAGGGGTATTCCTCATTTTAATGGGACTGTTGCTACTAGTCATTCGCGCTTTGCGAATTTCTCAAAAGTGTCCAGATTTGTTTGGGAGCTTGTTAGCAATTGGAATTGGATGTATGATTGGAATACAGACAATTGTGAATTTGGGAGGGATTACAGGAATTATTCCTCTTACGGGTACACCGCTACCCTTTGTCAGCTTCGGAGGAAGTTCTTTCATAACCAATTTAATTGCGGTAGGAATATTAATGAATATATCAAAATCCACTAGACTTCATAATGATATGTTCTCTTCAAACGGTACGAATGCTTAGAACAGTCAGATTCACGCCTTAGGATGCAGAAAGAAACAAGGAATAACCAAGAAAACCCCGCAGATTAAAGCGTTACTGATCGGGCACGCATATTGGTCATCAGAACGGAAAAGAAGAAAAATTAAAGCCATACTAAGATTAGTAGCACAGATTATGGTTATGGTCTGTGCTACTATTTTTTGTAGTAGAAGTGAAGAATAGGCTGTGGAGAAAGTATTCTCCACAGCCTGGGAAATAAGAGTTGATTAATCTATTCGTTCATATGGTAAGTTCTTACGATACCGCCTGTCTGTCTTTCTCTAAATGAGTATCCTCCCAACACTCTGTGTTTTTTAAGTTAGGGATAGAACTTGCACGGAAAATTGGATCTTTTCCAGCTTTTCTTTGTTTTATATAGTCTGCTAAAGTCGCATATACAAACTTGCTAAGAAGTGTAATCGCAATTAAATTTGTAAATACCATTAGTCCCATAAATAAATCAGCCATATTCCAAACTGTTTGAAGTGTTGCGACGGACCCGAATAGTATCATTCCAACAACTGCAATACGATAAATCAGTAACCATAGTTTACTTTCTTTAATGAACGCAATATTTGTTTCACCATAATAGTAATTGCCTAGTAATGAACTAAAAGCAAATAAGAAAATAATAATGGCTAAGAAACTGCTTGCCCATGGACCAATTTGTGAACTTAATGCGTTTTGAGTTAATTCAATACCTTCCAAGTTTGTTGCTTTATATGCCCCAGAGCACAATACGATAAACGCCGTTGAGGTACATACTAAGAATGTATCTACAAAAACGCCGAGTGCTTGAATAAATCCTTGTTTTGCAGGGTGTGACACATCTGATGTTGCGGCAGCGTTTGGAGAACTTCCCATACCAGCTTCCGTCGCGAATAAACCGCGCTGAATCCCATACTTCATTGCGGCCCCGATACCACCGCCGATCGCTTGCTCTAAACCAAAAGCACCTTTAAATATTTCTGAGAAAACATCTGGCAATACATAGTAATTTTTAATGACAACAAAAACGGCAACACCGATATAAACGATTGCCATTGGAGGAACGATTGTTTCAGAAATACGTGCAATACTTTTAATACCACCAAAAATAATAATCGCAACTAATACAGCTAATATAATCCCTATTACATAACGTTCCACACCGAAAGCATTTTTAAATGCTAATGTGACTGTATTGGCTTGTACAGAGTTGAAAATTAAGCCGTAAGTAACGGTAATGAGGAGTGAGAACCAAACGCCCATCCAGCGCTTCTTTAAACCTCTTTCCATGTAATAAGCAGGACCTCCGCGAAACCTGCTTCCGTCTTTTACTTTATAAATTTGTGCAAGCGTACATTCTACAAAGCTTGTAGCTGCGCCGATAATTGCGATGAACCACATCCAAAATACGGCCCCAGGTCCTCCCATTGAAATCGCGAGTGCCACACCAGCTAAGTTTCCGATTCCAATGCGAGCTGCTGCACTTAAACAAAATGCCTGGAATGCAGATATACTACCTTTTTTCTTTGTTTTTCCGCTAAATCCATTACTTACTAATCGTATCATTTCGCCAAAATGGCTAATTTGTACAAATTTTAATCTAAAAGAAAAATAAAGCCCAAGTCCGATTAACATTGCAAGAAGAATATATGTCCATAGAATGTTATTCGTCATCCCAAGAAATCTACTAAAGGTTTCTATCATATAATGCACTTCCTTTTCTAGTTATAAGAAAAGTATATTCAAAAAATATAAGAGAATCAAATTCTGAATAAAATTAGCTAAAAAAGCGGTAATATATTAATTTTTATAATTATTTTGTTTTTAATAAATAATTATAAAATTCGGTTAAATTAAAATTTCCTCTCGATTGATATCTTTGAAAAAGTGCGAATCTGTTATGACTTTTCGGATATACCACACTAAAAAAAGTATGTGCATAAGAATGTAGAAGTATACAAACTTGAAGCAATTGGATGAAGAAGGTAAAGAAATAAACGAGGAATTAGATAAAGAGTCAAAAGAATGGTTTTTGGCTTTTTGGAGATACTCCTTATGAAATGTATTTAGGGAATGTTTTAAAAAGAGGAAAGAGTATTTTGCACCATTGAATGCAGCTTCGATATGAGAATGTTTCCGAGACTCGGTTTAAATACTTACATTTTAGAGAGAAGCTGAAATAGAGCAAGTTATATTGTAAGTTTGCGCGTATGCTACAATAAAAGAAGTATGTGGCATAAGGAAGTGGAAGCATGGATGAATTACAATTTTTTCAATCTTATATTGTGAAAAGTGCAGAAAAGATAGATCATGTATATATACGTAAAGAACATAATATCACTATTGTCCCCATTATAAAACAAACTGCGCGTAAAGTTGTCAAAACAGCTGAAATTTTTCTCGGTGAAGGGAAAGGGTTGGATGTTTCTACTCATATTATGAAAATGTTTTATTCCCCTAATGTAAAGAAAAAGGAAAATGATGTTTTAAAATGGTTAACTGTACATGAAATGGTTGACTATATAGAGCGCGGCATTTTAATAAAAGAAGTTCGTTTTAAAAAGGATGGGAAGACGGTTGAATCGATTATATATCGAATGGGATATGGATTATTTTTATATATTGAAAAGAAACGAAAGTTAGAGAAGAAGGAAGAGGAAGAGATGCTTCGGCAATGGATAGAAGAAAAACAGACGCTTCCAGTGTATACAAATGAATATACGGAAAAGTTATGGCGTGTTTTACATGATCTGGAATGTAAAATAAAACAAGAAGTATCTATTTTAGCTGAAAAACGTTGGTCTTTTCATAAAGTATGTCTATTTTTAAAATTTTTAATCGCTTTGTATAAAATGAGCTGTGAGAAACGAGCGTTTGATTGGAAGGAAATCGGTGCCATGTACTACCGAAGTATTGGTGGTTCCAAAAAGTTCGATCCATATTACGATTCACAATGGTGGAAGGTCGGCTGGAATGTGGGTCGATGCTCCTAGATAGTTAACTAAAAAAAGAGGTAAAAACATGAAAATAAAACAGGATACTATTGTAAAACCATTACCTTCAGAAGAGTTAATAAAAAACATGGAAATTTTTGGAGATTAAAACTACCAGGTTCATTTTTGGATTTTATTAAAATGTATAATGGTGCAGAAGTTGAAGAAGCTACATTTGTATGTGATAATCGCAGTTATGCGATAGAAAGGTTTTTATGTATGCTGGATGACATTGAAAATAACCCTAAAGGAATCTATGATATTGATGTTGTATTTTCACAGATAGAGGAAAGATTAACTGATAATGAAGATTTATTAGGTGCAGAGGTATTACCAATAGCTAATATATTTGCAGGGGATTTTGTATGCTTGGATTTTAGAGAAAATAAAGAGAATCCATCGGTGTGTGTATGGTCTCATGAAGAGTCAGGAGAGTTCGAACCAGTGTTTTATAAAGTAGTAGATAACTTTACTGAGTTTTTAGAGGTACTACAATAAAACTTGGTACAATGACTTTGTAAGTAATATAACAAGATTTAATATGTGGTATTAAAGTTAAAGACATATAAGAAAAGTGAAGAAAAAGAATGAATAAGCTGTTAAAAAGTAAGTACTCCATGATGGTTGTACCATTATAGAGTATTACGTGCAATGATAGAATAGAAAATAAAGTACGAGCTTAGGCGAGATGACATTTTACTGTGCGATGAATATAAAGACACGGCAATCAAGCGGAACGAGACATACGCCCTGTAAAATTACGACAAACAATGAGCGGTTCGTTCCGAAGTGAATATGGTGCTCGCAACTTTTTACGAATTAGAAGTTATATGAGTACGATCAAAAAACAAGGGAAATCTATCTTTCAATGTACCAAAGAGTGGATTGAAACAGGAGAGTTAGAGTTTTCCCATCTCAAGCTTAGGGGTAACGCTTCGTAGCGATTACCTCTATTTGTCTTGTGTTTTTAACTATAGGCTGAGTAGGTACATAAAAGATAAGAGAACAGCATTAACTTTTCGTTTTAAAATTGTATAATATAGTTCTGGTGATTTATTGATTTTAGGTTTCGGAGGGAATTATGAGTGAATATTAATGAGTTGCAAAAAGTAGACAAACGTACTATAAAGATTTGGAATATAGGAGATACCATTAAGTTTCTTATATTTACCGCATTTATTGTAGTGGTACAGTGCATTTTAAAGGATTATAAATTTGTACAAAAGCTTTGTTTAGTAGGATATTTCGCAAATGTGGGGCTGTATATTCAAAATATCTTTTTTAATTATCTTCTATTTAAAAATAAGTTATATAAAATAACAGAAGAAAATATTTGCATCTATAAAAAAGGAATGATCAATGAAGAAATCCGGATTCCTATCTTTCGCGTTCAGCATATGAACATTTCTCAAACATACATATCAAGGTGGTTTGAATTATATGAATTAACAGTGTATACCGCAGGTGATTGCAACACTATTGGATTTATTTCCAAAGAAGTAGCCGATGATATTATGCAACAGGTTCAGCAGTTTCTTCACGGAAAGGAGGATATGAATGCACCAAAAATTGAGAATGCGTAATCATCCTATCGAATTATTGTATATTAACTTTACGAAAATTAAGGATCATCTATATCCGCTACTTACAACACTTATTGCTACATTAGGGATTAATGGGAAATGGGAGAGGTTCGCTTATTACGGTTTTGCAATTTTTGTAAGCTATATCCTGTTGAAATCATTTTTGATTTGGAAAAATAATGTATTTATCTTTTATGAAGATATACTTTCTGTGAGAGAAGGGGTATGGAGTAAAGAATATAGCGATATACATTATACTAAGGTTAAATCAATCAGTATAGATCGTACGTTTGTGAAAAGAATACTAAACGTATCCAATGTTAATATAGAAACAGTTGGTGGCGACACAATTCAAATAGTTGTTTCCAATAAAAAGTTATCTTACATAAAGAGTATATTAAACCGGCATATTAACGAAGTTGCAAAAGAAACGCAAAATACAAATTTCTTTAAGCTAAAAGATTATATATTAATAACGACAACGAATTTTAAACTCTTCTGGGGTTCTATTCTACTAACCTTAACTACATCCCAACAACTAATTAAGTATTTAGGACTTGGAGAAAATCCAGAAAAAAATAAGGGACAAGAAAACTTGTTTTCCTTTGATTTTACAGAAGATAGTATACATATAAATTTAAGTCAAGACTTTAAGAATGATATTCAAGGACTCTTGCTTTCAAGCGGAACTGTTAAAACAATACTATCTTTTATTTTGGTTATTTTTATCATAATTATGATAGCTTGGTGTATATCAATAATCATTACGTTCTTTACGTATAAAAATTTCAAGGTTCAAAGAAGTACATTTGGTATTGATATTTCATATGGGTTAATTGATAAAAAAGAGGTATCTATTGCAAAACACGATATTAGAGCAGTTGAAATTGTTCAACCATGGATCTATCGTTTGTTTGGATATAGTAAAATACATTTACAACTTATTGGAAATAGCTCTAGAAAATCGAAAATTGTTCTTATCCCGTCGATTCAAAGTAGTGAAGTATCATCATTATTCAAAAAATATTTGCCTGATTTTTCAATGCCCAAATGTATAGAGAAAGTACATACTATTGCATTTTTAAAACCAGCAGCAGGTAAAGTCATAAAGATTGGATTGCTTATGCTTGTATTATGGTTATTCACAAATCTTCAAGTGAAATATGGGGTATTACTTTGTCTATACATCTTTGGAATGGAATTTCTAAAAAATAAACAGAAAGGTTTTTCTTTTGAAGAAAAACAAATTACTATTCAAACTATTAGAAGTGGTACTGTCCGTAAGGTTATTTATTTGAAAAAATTTATAGAAACTACAGGTGTATCAGAAAATACTTTAGAAAGAAAATTAAACCTGGCTACGTATGAAATAGCTGTCTTTTCGGAAAGAGTAAATGATGTTAGAAAAATCCGTTGTGCTACAAATATTTATAAGAAGAAATTTTTAGAATACCTTGAACAACATAAAGAGGGAAATTTAGTGAAAGATATTTGAGTGTTTTTCTTACCTTGCTGGTTAGGATATGGAGGTAGGAAACAATAACTCAATTAAAAGCAACAAACGAAGTATTTTTTGTTCGTATATGGGTAAAAAAGGAAGAAGCTGTCTCCTAAAGAGGCAGCTTCTTTTATATTATCGACTTGAGTCAGTTGAGCCTGAGAAAGGCGAAACATAAATCCCCCGCTATGCGGTGGAAAATAGAAGTTATAAAAAAGCTCACTTTCAGTTTTATAATAGAGAGTGCTCAAGTCTTTGTAAGAAGGAAAGTGAGCATCTTTCGCTAGCTAATAAAGCGAATAGTTTGCACACACAAAATGGATGTGTAAGTACCATGTAGTCTTCACTCCAAAGTGTAGACGAAAAATAATTTACAATCCATATAGAAAGAGTGTTGAAGAATTTTTAAGAACGTTATGTAAATATAAAGGGGTAGAAATTATAGAGGGTCATTTGATGCTAGATCATGTGTATATGTTGGTGAGTATCCCACCCAAGCTATCTGTTTTAAGTTTTATGGGATATCTAAAAGGAATTTGATAAACATGCAAACTTAAAATATAAATTTGGAAATAGGCATTTTGGGATAGAAGGATATGATGTGAGTACAGTGGAATGGAATGAAGCAACAATAAAAAAATATATTCAGGACCAAGAGAAACTATTTTTTGATAGAATATTCATACGATACTTTTATGTTCAAAATTCTGAAAATAACCATAAGACAGATTATACATAAAGTATTGAAAAATAATTATTTCATCGAAATGAATAAAGGAGGTAAAACATGAGTAATCTAGAAAATTTCTATTAAAAAAGGGAAGCAATAAGATAGCGAAAATGGCTGATATCTATAGGCCAGCTACAATCGTTGTGAACTATACACTTGAAGAAATGATAAAAAAAGACGAGGAATTACAAAAAATATGAGAAGTTCTTGAATAATCAGGATACGGAAGTAGGGGATGGAAAAGAGATGGATGTGCATTATAGGTCAAAGCATTGGCAACAAATGAAAGATGGGATCAATGAGATTACAAAAGATGCAATCACGAACTTACGGCAAGCAGATGAACTTTTAGAGGATATACAAGAGAGAATACAAGACTTAGATTCAGATAGATGTATTGATTTCTATCATAGAAAACAAGAAAAGAAAATAAATACATTACTTGAGGATTATACAACGCTGCAAAACTATTGTGATAAAGCAGGACAGATTGTATATGAACATATAGATGAACCGTTCTATAAAAAGATGGATGAATTTGCTCAAAAAATGAGAGACATATCCATTCGAGACTTTCAAACAAAAAATCGAATTGGTGCCACAACGACAACAACATTACCAAGTAGCCATGCATACGGGGTTCCGCAAACCATTACGACAAAAAAAGAAAAAATAACAGTAGATGATATTTTCAAAGATTCACTGGCCTTTGATCACGTACTTCGCGCGCAGTATAAAGAAGTCAAAAAGCAAAATCCAGATGCGAAACTAAACTACAAAGAATATCGTCAACTAGTCCCATCTATGCGAGGATTTGAGTATACCTCTATAGAAGACGAACAGAAAAAATTAGAAGCATGGCGTGATGTAGCAATCAGCGGAGCGCTGATCATCACGACAATCTTCTGTCCACCACTCGGAATCGCAGCTTCAGTTGTATACGGTGGTCTACAAGTAAAAAGTGCCATCGAAGGGGAGGATTGGGGAACGCGCCGAAAACTAAGCAAAGAAGAACAAGTAGAAGCTGGCTTCTTCGGAGCACTTGACCTTGTCCCAGGACTCGGTTCAGCAACAAAAGCATTCAAAGGAACAATCGACCTCGGATCCCTGGCAAAGCTCACAAAATGGAAAGAGGGAATCGCTGATTTCAATCCAAATATAGGGAAAAATGTGGTACAATCGTTAAAGGAGAATGAGACATTAAAGAATGCATTACATACATGGAAAAAAACGAAGGTCCCCGTAGCAATCAGGTCAGCAGACACTGGAATGGGAATAAAAATTCCTCATATCGAACATGCAACTGTTGGAGAAATAGCAGAAAACTTTGCAAGAGTGCGAGCAACCGCCAAAGATGATGCTTATCAACTTGCGAAGGGGAATGGTGGTTCGGGAGTTAAGGGTACGGGTGAAGTCGATACGAAAGGTGCAAGGTACGGCGAAAGGAAAATTTCTGATCAGACATATGCTAAATTAAGAAGAGCATCGCCATCTTCTAAAATACAAAGAGAAGTTAATAAAAATATTGATGATATTATTGGAACTGAAGATTTTGCTTTGCCTGGAAAAATAATTGATAAAAAATTACATGCAGACCATATTGTTTCTCTAGAAAGAATGGCTCGTATGGAAGGTTTTGAAACATTAACTTACAATCAACAGAAGGAAATTGCCAATTTTGTTGAGAATTTTATAGGCCTTAGTGAAGCTGCTAATACATCTAAAGGTTCAAAATCATTTGCAGATTGGTATATTTATAAAAAAGAGAATATACCAGTAAATCCTGAATTTAGGGAGAAAATGATATTAAAAGAAAAAGAACTAGAAATTAAGATACAAGAGATGATAGATGAATTTAATAGGATAAATAAAAAGGAGTGATTTCAGATGGATAAAATATCTTTTTTAAATCAATACCGAAAAAGTATCGAGTTTGTATCTAACAAAGACTTACTCAATATTGAAAAGGAAAATATTCCTGGAAAATGGATAGAGATATTTAAAGAAACAGATAAAACTAGAAAGAAAGATAAATTAATAGCTTTATGGAATAGTGTGTGTGAAAAGGAATTGAGTAACACAATATTATACTTGAAAGAGAATTTGTTAGAATTTGAACTAATTGTAGATAATGGACAATATGCAGTACTATACAGCGTACTAAGTGAAAATGATGAAATTCTTTATTACGAAGGTGGTATACCAACCAACTCTGTTTATACTTCAGAAATGCAACAAAATTGGTCAAACGTTCCACAATCCATTAAGGGATTTTATGAAAAGTTGCACAATGGGTTTTATTATCTACCGAGTAGAGCTATGGGGCTTGTACCAGCGGAACGCATAACCCATTTTGAGGATTGTGAGTGGGGAATACTTGATGATTTAGATGAACCATTAGGAATTAATATGGCTACAACATATGGCTTTTTTGAAAATGGCATGGGAGGATATGTTGCTATAGATTTAAACAACTGTACCGATGAGGTAGCAACATTATGGTTTACCAATGATAATCCTGAGTATAATGTGAATTTCTGGGATGTTGTAGATGAATGGATTGTAATAGGGTTTCAAGATAATTGAAAAGCAAAGCATATATGAAGTGTACAGAAAAAGAAAAGGTCATTTTGAAGTAATGACCCTATGATGGTTATACCATCATAAGCTACCGTTTACACTCCCATATATCAACATGATAAAATAAGACACACGAGCTTAGGTGAGATGACATTTTAATGTATGACGGGTACAATGGCATGGGATGTATATAAAACTAACGAATGCACACAAGCTCGTAAATTTTAACGTACTATTTGCCACGAGACACAAAAGATGTCATACTTTCGTTGCAACGCAATGAAACTTAGAAAACAAATGAACTTAAAGCACTTGATTGTCAACTACGACAACGAGTGCTTTTTTACGTTTTAGCGTAGAAATTTAAAAGAGCATTATAATTTTATAAGTGCATTAAGTGTTAAATTTTTATTGTTGTTTTATAGACTGTAGTGGCCGTGAACAGTGTACGACGATAGTAGAGGAAAAAATAAAGGGTTGTGTTACTTTTTGAATTCATCGTAAAGTACGTTTTAACGGATGGACGTTATGCACATGTTATTCGCAAAAAACGGGGAAACGTTACAGGGATTGTAATTGCTGTAACGGGAGAGGACTCAATATGGAAGAGAAAGTAGTTGGTTATGTACGAGTTTCAACAGAAGGACAAGTACGTGAAGGTTATAGCTTAACGTATCAAGTAGAAGAAATTGAACGGTACTGCACTGAAAATAAACTACAACTGCTTCACATATACGAAGATAAAGGAATCAGCGGAGCGACAGTAGATGAAGATGGATTAACAGTTGAACGTGAAGGATTACAAGAGCTATTGTCAGATTTGGCGTATCAACAAGTGAGCCACGTGATTGTACTAAATACATCTCGGTTATGGCGCTCTGATATGGCAAAAGTGTTAATACAACGAGAGCTAAAGAAACATAAGGTTGATGTGAAAGCGATTGAACAACCCAATTATAGTATATACACGCATGACCCAAATGATTTTTTAGTAAATGGCATGTTAGAACTACTAGATCAATATCAACGTCTCGAGATTGCATTGAAGCTGAGTAGAGGCAGAAAGAAGAAAGCGGAACAAGGTGGATATGCGGGTGGCGGTGTGATGTTTGGTTACACAGTCAAGAAAGGACAAAAAGTGTTAGAAGTAGATGCAGAAAAAGCAGTGGTTGTACGTAGACTATTTGAGTTACGACACTTTTTTAGGCAGTGGTCGCTGACTCAATTGGCAGAACGACTGAATGCAGAAGGCTATCGTACAGAGAAAGGAAAGTTGTTTACGAAAGTACAAGTGAAACGCATGTTAGATAGAGAAAATTTTTATCGTGGCATGTATAAATACGGGAAAATACAAACAAAAGGACAACATGCAGCAATTATTTTATAAACTCACTTAAAAAAATTAGCTCATTTTACTATACATACTACTAAAGAGATGAAAAATGGATAGGCTTGCGTACCTATGCGCATCGGAAGATGAACGCTCGAACTAAGGTTGCCGACATTTTTATATATGACTAAATTATTGAATAGAGGGATGAGTTATGCATCATAGGCAGAACTATTTGTATGTAGGAGTAGATTTACATAAGGAGCATCATACGGCTGTTATAATTAATTGTTGGCAAGAGAAATTAGGAGAAATACAATTTGAGAATAAACCATCTGCATTTTCGGAGTTTTTATTAGAAGTAGAGACATATGTGTGTGATGGGATAACTGTTGTATTTGGTTTAGAAGATGTTGGTGGTTATAGAAGAGCGTTAGCGAAATATTTAGTAGACCATGAACGAGTTGTGAAAGAAGTAAATCCAGCTTTATCATTTTTAGAACGAAAGAGCCAAGTGATGATACAAAAAAATGATAGTTGGGATGCAGAATGTGTAGCACGCATATTGGTAAACAAATTTAATCAATTGCCAGATGCAAAGCCAAACGATTTATTTTGGTCGATACAACAACTAGTATCAAGAAGGAATGCATTAGTAAAAGCACAAAGTGCGTTAAAGAACCAACTACATATTCAATTAAACCACCATTATCCAAGTTATAAAAAGCTTTTCTCAGAGTTAGATGGAAAAACAGCACTAGCATTTTGGCAGCAATATCCGTCACCCTCTTGTTTAGAGGGGGCGAATATAAAGCAATTAACAGCTTTTTTATTGGATGTTAGCAACAATACATGTTCAGTAAAGAAAGCAAGCGGCATATTAAAACTTGTAAAAGAAGATGGACATACAATGAAAGAGTATCAAGAAATGCGAAACTTTTTAGTAAGAAGTATTGTACGGGAGATTGAGTTTAAAAAGAAGGAAATGAAATACATCGAAAGAGAATTAAAACAGTTAGTAAATCTACTAGATTATCAATTAGAGACGATGCCGGGAATAGAACTTGTGACGGCATCAGCATTAATTGCAGAAATTGGAGATGTAAGACGATTTCCAAATGTCAACAAATTAGCACGATTCGCGGGGATTACGCCTGTTTACTTTGGTTCTGGTGGGAAAGGTAAGACACACAAAAGCAAACAAGGCGTTACACGCTTTATTTTATAATTTAGCTGTACAGCAAGTGCAAGTAGCGAAAGGAAGTAAGACGCCACGGAATCCAGTATTTCATGCATACTATCAAAAGAAACTAAAAGAAGGAAAAACAAAGGGACAAGCATTGGTATGTATTATGAGAAGGCTTGTAAATATTGTATATGGCATGATGAAATATAAAACAGCTTATGAATTGCCGGTAGTAGAAGAAAAAGAAGTAGTTTAATAAGGTTTTACATGGTTTGCTTTTTTATTGTGAGGGTTTAAGATTACAACATAGGGTACGGGTAAAGGTAGTAGGATTATTCCTGGTACTCCGGGTATTGTAACAGGAGGAAATTCTACTAAATTAGGAAAAAATATGATGACAGAAATGGGGCTTAGACGTTCAACTAAATGGAGTGGATATCAAGCACAGCATATTATTCCTGCTGAAATGGCAGATAATCCTGTAATTAAAAAGATAGGTATGAACTTTGATGACTCATCAAATGGTATTTTTCTAAGAGTACCAGATGATAATATAAGTACAATGGCTAGACACAGAGGATATCATTCTGTTTACAATGAAGTAGTTGCAAGAGCATTAAATAAAATGGATATTAACCAAAGTATTGATAGTTTACAAAAGCAAGTATATGATTTGCAAAAAAATTTAAGAAAATTACAGGGGAATGGTTTACCATTGTACCCAAGCCAAGGTGCAACAGTAGAACTCTGGGAAAGAAAGCTAAAACAATTGGAAATACAAAATAAGTAAATATCAGTAAGGTGGTAAGGTGTAATGGAAAATAAAGATATTAGTTTGCTTGAAGAATTACTTTATAATACAAATAAAGAGGATACAATTAGCCGAATAAAGAATATAGATAATCCAATACTCCTTCATTGTTTTGCAGCAAATTATAATTGGAATAGTGGATTTGATATACCAAATGCAATTCTTGAAAACAAAGATTGTGACTTAGGAACGGGATTACTAATGTTTCATTATGCAGACGGATATCGATTATTAGAAAGTCCAGAGGAAGTTTCGAATTCTCCATTACAAGAATGGAAGGTTTTTATATTAAAACTTCAAAATAAAATTATGAATTTGGAGTTTAAAACACAAAATATATCATTTAGCCCTGAATTAACAAAAATTCAAATATTCAAGTTGAAAAAAAGGAACCCAAGTATTTCAGATATTCTTATTAATGAGTCACCAGGAAATATAATTGATATTCCTAAAATATAAATAAACATTAAAAACTCATTACATTAAATAAATGAGTTTAGTTATAGTGATTTTATAAAGCTTACTATACTAAATTATATTTTATGCACGGATATGATAAAGTTCGCGGTGCTAAATTTAAATACGCATAAGTATATATGAATAAAAAATAAAGTATATGTGAAGTAGATAGAAAAAATAAAAGGGTTTTTGAAAGTATGTACTCCATGATGGTTGTACCATCATGGAGTACTGTGTGCAATGATAGAATAGAAAACGAAGTACGAGTTTAGGCGATATGACATTTTACTAGGCGATGAATATAATCACATGGAATATATATTAAACTAAAGAACTCGTACAAGCTCGTAAGTTTTAGCGTAGTAGTTGTCACGACATATAAAAGGTGTCATACTGTTACTACAAAATGTACAAATTTATACTACTTAAAAATAGATGAACTTAAAGCACTTGATTGTCGACTAAAGGCAACGAGTGCTTTTTGCGTTTTAGCGTAGAAATTTAAAAGAGCACTATAATTTTATAAGTACATTAAGTGTTAAATTTTTATTGTTGTTTTATAGATTGTAGTGGCTGTGAACAGTGTACGACGATAGTAGAGGGAAAAATAAAGGGTTGTATTATTTTTTGAAGTCATCGTAAAGTACGTTTTAACGGATGAACGTTATGCACATGTTATCCGCAAAAAACGGGTAAACGTTACATGGACTTTAATTGCTGTAACGGGAGGGAGTTTGATATGGAAGAGAAAGTAGTTGGCTATGTACGAGTTTCAACAGAAGGACAAGTACGTGAAGGATACAGCCTAACGTATCAAGTAGAAGAAATTGAACGGTACTGCATTGAAAATAAACTACAGCTGCTTCACATATACGAAGATAAAGGAATCAGCGGAGCGGTAGTAGATGAAGATGGTTTAACAGTTGAACGTGAAGGTTTACAAGAGCTATTGTCGGATGTGGCGTATCATCAAGTGAGCATGCGTATGGGATCCCGCAAACCATTACGACAAAAAAGAAAAAATAGCAGTAGATGACATTTTCAAAGACTCACTGGCCTTTGATCACGTACTTCGTGCGCAGTATAAAGAAGTCAAAAAGCAAAATCCAGATGCGAAACTAAACTACAAAGAATATCGTCAACTAATCCCATCTATGCGAGGATTTGAGTATACTTCTATAGAAGACGAACAGAAAAAATTAGAAGCATGGCGTGATGTAGCAATCAGCGGAGCACTCATCATCACGACAATCTTTTGTCCACTACTCGGAATCGCAGCGTCAGTTGTATACGGTGGTCTCCAAGTGAAAAATGCCATCAAAGGGGAGGACTGGGGGACACACCGAAAACTAAGCAAAGAAGAACAAGTAGAAGCTGGCTTCTTCGGAGCACTTGACATCATCCCAGGACTCGGTTCCGCAGCAAAAGCATTCAAAGGAACACTTGACCTCGGATCCCTGGCAAAGCTCACAAAATGGAAAGAGGGAATCGCTGATTTCAATCCAAATATAGGGAAAAATGTGGTACAATCGTTAAAGGATAATGAGACATTAAAGAATGCATTACATACATGGAAAAAACGAAGGTTCCCGTAGCAATCAGGTCAGCAGACACTGGAATGGGAATAAAAATTCCTCATATCGAACATGCAACTGTTGGAGAAATAGCAGAAAACTTTGCAAGAGTGCGAGCAACTGCTAAAGATGATGCTTATCAACTTGCGAAGGGGAATGGTGGTTCGGGAGTTAAGGGTACGGGTGAAACTCTGGGGAATAAAAAAGTAGCAGTAGGAGAAGAGATTATTGCTCAAAGGGTACTGAAAGCAGAACTTGATTTAACACCAAAACTTACACCATACAAATCTTTAAGTAGGGGTCAGCAGAAAAAAATAAAAGAAAAGATTGAAAATCGTACAGTAACAAAAGAAGAATATAAAAGATATCAATGGGATAAAAGATTTTCAAAAAGAAGAGCTGCAGGGGTTAATGAATTTTGGAAGCAAGAAAAGAATTTTAGATGGAGAACCTACAACAAGGGATTGGACTAATGAACAGATACAAGAGATTTTAAAAGGAAAAAAACCTCAATACAATGGGAAATCAATAATTGGGCATCATACTTACAATGCTATGAATTATCCACATATATGTAATAGAGGAGAATTAATTTATCCTGTAACTGGCAGGGAACATTTAAAGGGTTGGCATGGCGGAAGCTATAGTAAAAATGCACCTGGTAGACCTGTTAATCCAAACTATTTAGAAGAATTTTAATGGAAAGGAGAATAATAGATGAGTAAAATGGCAATTAAAATAAGCTCTAATGGTTTATTTAGTAAATGTGTAGTACCATTAAGAAAGTACACTGGTTTAGGAATTACAGAGATAAAAAATAAAATTGAAAACAAAGATTTTTTTGCCGAAACAGATGCAAATGATATTGATGATATGGAAAATTTAAAAGGATTAGTTGATAACTTGTTGAAGTTAGGTGCGGAAGTAAAAATATTTGATAGCGATGAATACGGTGAAGGAATTTTCGATTACCAAGAAATTTCTTACGGCGAATTTATAAATAATATTGACCGGTTAAAAGAAATTATGGAAGAATTACAGGATTACGATGATGCTTTGTCTGACGAAGTTTAATTGGTCTTAATAATTATTATTTTGAAAATATATGTTAAGAGCTTGTGTTAGTAAAGCAACATAAGCGAGTGATAAAGCTCATGGTTCTAAAATCATAAATACAAAAGCACATAAGAAAAATGGATGAAAAAGAATGTATTTTTGAAGTGGATAGCAAAATATATGGTGTTTGAAAATATATACTCCATGATGGTTATACCATCATGGAGTACTGTGTGCAACGATAGAATAGAAAACGAAGTACGAGCTTAGGCGAGATGACATTAAACACATGGAATGTATATTAAACTAACGAACTCGTACAAACTCGTAAGTTTTAACGTAGTAATTGTCATGACATACAATAGGTGTCATACTGTTATTACAAAACTTACAAATTTAATGCTACTTTAAAGCACTTGATTGTCAGTTAAAGACAACAAGTGCTTTTTTGCGTTTTAGCGTAGAAATTTAAAAGAGCACTATAATTTTATAAGTGCATTAAGTGTTAAATTTTTATTGTTGTTTTATAGACTGTAGTGGCTGTGAACAGTGTACGACGATAGTAGAGGAAAAAATAAAGGGTTGTGTTACTTTTTGAAGTCATCGTAAAGTACGTTTTAACGGATGGACGTTATGCACATGTTATCCGCAAAAAACGGGTAAACGTTACAGGGACTTTAATTGCTGTAACGGGAAGGGGCTCAATATGGGAGAGAAAGTAATTGGTTATGTACGAGTTTCAACAGAAGGACAAGTTGTTTAGTGCAAAATGAAAGTGGTTCTTACGCACTTTTGGTGAATTGCTCTTTTGTGTACTACATTGATATAATAAAAGACAAGGAGTGAACCATGATATACCCTATCCCTTGGTTAAGTCCAGATCCTTTTCTCGAATTGATAGATGTATCTACAAAAGACCGACATCTTCGTTTCACTGTAAAAAGTAATCGTATTTCCGCAAACTGTCCATCTTGTCATTCTATTTCTTCTCGTCGTCATAGTCGTTATACCCGCCTTATACAAGATCTTCCTATTACAGATCAAACCGTCATTCTTCTTATTTTACACAAGTGGTTTTGTGATAATTCTTGTTGTTCTATTAAGGTTTTTACAGAACGATATGAATGGGTAGCCCCCAACGGACGTCGCACACTTCGTGCAGAAAAAGTTTTACGAAAAATTGCATTTTCTACAAGTTGCTTAGCTGGAGAGAAAGTTGCTCGTGCCATCCATCTTCCAATCAGTCATGATGCATGACGATCCATTGTTCGTAAAGCTCACATAGATACAATCGGTAAAATTAGACACTTACTAGCTTTATCATTTTAATCTAGAAGATTCTCCTTTTTAAAAGAAGTAAAGGAAGGGATGGAATAGTTTCGTTTGAGCATCGATAACTATAAGAACTGAATCATGTGTTATATTAAAATTAACGATAAAAATGTTACTTTTGTTTTCAAATAACAGAATATTCAATCTGTTATTTATCAGTTTACAACAAAGGTATTCTTCCTATGGAATATGTATAATTGTGGTAATATTTAGATAAAAGAAGAGTGTCGAGGAGGATGTAGTGTATGAGCACAGGTGTTTTCGCGCATGAAGTAATTATGGAACAACTCCATGATTTGTACCAATTGATGTTATCGCAGCAATTAATAAAAGCGACACAATTAAAAAAAGAAATAGATGAGAAAATAGAACATATTAAGCATGCAGAAGAAAAACAAAATCAGAATGTACTATTATACTATTCTTTGCTAGATTTTAAATACAAACTACTGACTGACAGATTAAGTATTAGAAAAGACAGTTTCGATGTAATTGATTCTATTGATGAAACAAACGATAAGCTTACAGCTTATTACTATCACTCTTTCAAAGGTGAGCATGCTTTAATGTTTAGTGATTATAATGAAGCTAGCAGACAATATGAAGAAGCTGAAAGGTTATTAGAATATATTTCTGATGAGTTAGAACATGCTGAATTTAATCAAAAACTCGCTGTATTACATCACACTTCTAAAATGTTAACATCGATTGAATATGCGAATAAAGCAAAAGAAATTTTTGCAAAACATGCTGGATATGAAGTGAAAGTGGCGTCTTGTGAAAATACATTAGGAACTGCTTGTATATTTTTAAAACAATTCGAACAAGCTGAAGAACACTTGAATCGATCCATCGACATTTTACAAAAACAGAATGAGGAAAAACTAATTTTAGTAGTTAGACATAATTTAGGATTATTATATGCAATGCAAAACTTATCTCCATTAGCGATTCGTCATTTATCTGAAGTTACAGAAAAAAATCCAAATCATTTTAAAGCATTGTTCTTACAAGCACGTGAACATTATAAGCTACAAGAAACAAATATTGCGCAAGAACTGATTGAAAAAGGATTGAAAGTTTGTGATGAAATAGGAAATGAAGAGTATGTGTACCATTTCAATATTTTACGTTTATTAAATGAAAACAAACCTATTGAACTAGTAGAAGAAGAAGTGAAAAAAAGCATTTCTTATTTCAAAAAACAAGGGTTATGGGAGTTTGTTGAAGAATATGGAGAGTTGTTAGCTGTTGCGTTTCGTAAATTACATAATCATGAAAAAGTTAGTGATTACTTCAATGTATGTTACGAAGCGAAACAACAAATAATTAGTAAAGGAGCATTAAAATGATGAAAAAATTTGTATTCGCAACGTTAGGATTGGTAATGGCTTTAGCGATTGGGTGGAATAACGAAGGTGATACACAACATGCTCTGCAAAAAGAAGAAATCATACAGTACTCGCATGCTGATCATTTTTAATTGATATAACAAAAGAGTGATTATTTGAACTGCACTTCAATTGTTAGATATAGCTAATAATTGGGGTGCAGTTTATTTATTAAGGGGATTTTTAGGACGAATCTTTATTTTAAAATAGATATTATCAATGTTCACTATGAATTTCTGCAAATAACGGCGTGTAAGTATAGAAAGCAACAGTTCTACCGAGCGTTAGCCCGACTTTAGGATGTTTCAGCAAAGTTCGAATCATTCCAGCGCTTTCACAGCTTTTAGAATCCATTTTTGAAAACTGCTTCGATGCAAAAAGAATATGCCAGTCCCAAGATTTTAAATCTGGTTCACTGAGTATTTGTTGGAGGATACTTTGAACACCTAGTGCTATCAACTGTCCAGCAACAAGTGTTACATACTGAAAGCTCGAATAGAGATCAATGCTGGCCATAATCGTAATAGAAAGCGTCAGCGTAGCGAGGTGCTCATGATGATTGATATAATGCCTCATCAGCAAGCTCCTAAGCGGTCGCATTAAATGATAAAAACTGTCGTTTATGGATTGTTGTGAAATCGTTTACATATGTTCCTATTTTCTTGGTACCCAATCTCATTCTAAAAAACAAAGTTTCATTTTTAACAACAGGAAACATTTTTAGTGCTAGAATTAAGGGACAATCAGTCTAAAGAAGATGGAGATATTGATTTTTGATTATGCTCGTGTTAATACAGAAGAATATAGACTATCTCATGAAGGAAATTACTGAAATAACGGATTCAACAAAACAACATTGTATGGATACTTAGAGAAGGCTTGAATATGAAATGGATTACAGTCGTAATTTGCTATTTTGTGATTTATGACCGAGCATATATTGAGTGATGTGAAAGCTATGCATAGGATGAAAAAGGGACAAAGTGATTTGCAAAATTAGAAAGAGTACATCTACTGAGTGTTTGAGTCTGTAGCATAAAATAAGGGTCTGTTAGGAATCTAGTATTCTCTAGGTTATACTTCATATATTTGTACCAGAACCAATAGGAGAGAAGAGATGAGATGAAGATGAAGATAGAAATCATTAAGAAGAAAGTTTTATTTGCTGAATTAGAACCATTAGGGAAAATTATTTTAGGCAATATTTTTCTAGGGCTAGCTTACGCGAAATGGATGAAGCCAAATGGGATTATTAATGGTGGTGTTACTAGTATTGCGATGATATTAGAAAAGGTAACAAGTATTCGAATTTTCTATTTGACGATAGGAGTCACCGTACTACTTTTAGTTTTTTGTTGGATATTTTTAGGGAGAGAGAATTTTTTGAAATCCATTATTAGCAGTATTTGTTTCAATATATTTTTTACACTTTTTTATTTGTTACAGTGGGATATTCAAGTTAATCTAGTGGTCGATTTTTTATTAGCAAGTTTGTTTATTGCAGTTGGTTACTACTATTGTATTTCATCAAATGCTTCTACTGTTGGGATAGATGTTATTGCATTGGCTATAAACAAAAAACATCCTGAATTTAGTATTGCTCGAGGCATTCGCTATATAAATTTTATCGTGCTAGCTTTAGGGTTAGTAACTTATGGGGTCAAATCAGTAGTAGTGGGTATATGCTTCAGCCTAGTAAATTCTTATATACTAGACCTTTTTTTAAGGAAGAATATCAAACAGAAAATATGAATAGCACAAGATTAGGAATGCAGGGAAAAAGCTTTTAGATGAAGGAGTGTTTTATAAGGTCATTATTGGAGTGATTTCTAATAGGAAAGTGTACATATCGCTAGCAAGCTAAGAAAACACATTCCACATTAAAATGAAAAAAACGCTATTCTTTCTATTAGAATTACAAGGAAGGATGGTGCTTTTTGGTTTCGGTGCAAAAACTTCAAGATACACGCAAGTAACTAGGAATATAAGGAACACGATGACTATTATATACGGTCAAATAACCAAAAAGTGACATTTAAATAATGTTCACAACGTATCGATTTCTACGATTATACAAGAGACTTTAAAATATATGAATGTGAAGATTATTCAGGTTGTCCATTCAAAGAGAAAAGTACAAAAGCGAAGGAAAATCGTCAAGTACACTACAACCTAGTATATGAGGAATGAAAAGTAAAACGAAAAGTCTTTGGTCTAAGAGATTCTCCAATAAATGATATATTAAAAACAGAAGCAATGAAAGTTTAGAGAAAGAAATTAAAAGTATAACGGATCAAAAAAGGTGTAATATTATTAGTTTATTTTTATATGTTAGCAGGAGATGATAAGTGGATCAAACCTGACAGAATGATAGTGTGTTTTTTAGAAAAAGCACTTCACAGAAGAGTTAAAATTGAAGAAGCTCAAAGTATCTTAGAAAAGGTTACTCACATATTTATGAAAAAATATCCAAATATCACCCGTATATTTTGAATTATTATATATAGAATTGAAAAACAATAATGGTCATTAAACAAACATGAGGATTTATGGATATATTTCGTATCTCTTAGAGAGTTTTGTATAAATACTCAAAAGTAAAATCTCATGTTCCCATAGTCAAACCTTCTGTTGAGTAGTAGTTCCGTTCATCGTATATACCGTTTTATATAATGTGAATGAAAACGAAAGAAAAAGAGTACATCATGGTTCACTCCATTTCATTTATTATATCAATGTAGCACACAAAAGAGCAACTCACCAAAAGTGTAGAAGAACCACTTTCATTTTGCAATAAACAAGATGGTTTCGCCTAATTTAAACTTTATATAAACTACTTGTAATGGCTCATATAGAGCAATGGATTTAATCTCATGAGAGAATGATGAAGAGGAGTATTGAGGGATTTTTATATTACACTTAGAATGTAAAAATCTATTCAAGAAAACTGTTGAGACATTGGGAAAACTATTTGATGATAGAGAACATATCCCGTATGATGTAATTGGAATTATGATTGTTAACATTGTTAATAAAATGCAAGAACTCATTGAACAAGTTTAAAGGATGCTTAACAACAGTGAGGCATTGCTTATTTTTTTGAATGAATTTTTTAGGAAACATAGAAAAGTATTTTGATGAAATATATGCTTATCTGTTAGATGGAAAAAGTATTGTTAATCGTGAGAAAACATATGTGGATGAAATAGCAGACACCCTATTTATGTATTTTGACAGAAAGAGATTTTTAATGTTATTTTTTGGAATGGGAAGTATTTACAAGTGAAGTGAGTGTTAATTCTATCCGTTGGATTTAGATTATCCTGTTTATCTATCGATTAAAGATCTCGAAAAAGCTCTTCTAAAGTAATACCTAATCCATTTGTTATTTTTGCTAAGCTTTCTATTGTAACGTTTTTTTCGCCACGTTCAATAGCACCTATGTGGTTAGTATGTATATTTGATAATTCTCCTAACCGCTCTTGGCTTAAATTTTGTTCTTTTCTTAAAAGGCGAATGCGTTCTCCTAATTTTTTGATGAGTTCCATATTTTCAACACCTTATCAACGTATAACTAATTTTTTTTATTATAACATTTATGAGTGTGGTAAGCATTCTATTTGTGACTGAAATGAGGAGAGTGCTAATTTATTTGATTGCTTCATTATATAAATATTTCTTTTATTAACGTTGTATAGATACTTAAATGTTGATATCTTAGTAAATTTGCATTAGTATTAACAAGGATATATAACTGACAAAAAAGTCGTGATTTATGTCAAAAGCGCTTTTTTTGTCTTTTTTTGTTTTCAAATGGATGGAATAACACCCTATTTTGTATGACTGAAAAGGTTTTTTTGTTAGTTGTTAAAAGAAAATGGAATGGGATACAATAAAATATACAAGAAGATACGTATCAAATTCTGTATAGGAGGAAAGAAAGATGCCGATTTATCGCAAGGGTGAGTTTTTTAATGGTCCTGGTGGTTTCGCAGCTGGCGCTCGTATGGCAAGAGTTTTAGATGCAAATGGAGAAGAATATCGAGTGGAACATACTTGGTCGAATGAAATTTGCCCAGATGCAGCTGCAACATATATAAATAACATATGCCCAGCAGCTCCTGATACAGTGATTGTTCAAGATGTTCGTACATTAGATATAGAAAGAGATACACGATTAGGACCAATTGACGCATTCGTTTTTGGTTTTCCATGTAATGATTTTAGTATCGTAGGAGAACAAAGAGGAATAGAGGGTGACTATGGTCCGCTGTATAGCTACGGTATCCGTGTATTAATACATCATCAACCACAATGGTTTATTGCCGAAAATGTTAGCGGATTACAAAGTGCAAATGATGGTGGTGCATTTGTTCAAATCTTACGTGAAATGCAAGAGGCTGGGTATACAATTACACCACACTTATATAAATTTGAAGAATATGGTGTTCCACAAGCAAGACATCGTATCATTATTGTTGGAATTAGAAATGATATGAATGTTGAATATCGAGTACCTGCACCAACTCATGGTCCAGGTAGAGAACATCCATATGTTACAGCTTCACAAGCGTTAGAAGATATTCCAGAAGATGCTCCGAATCATGAATTTACAAGACATCAGCAGAGGGTAATTGATATGCTAAATCATATTCCACCGGGTGAAAATGCTTGGTATGAGGGAATTCCAGAACATCTTCGTTTAAATGTAAGAGGTGCAAGATTAAGCCAGATTTATAAGCGATTACATCCTCATTTACCTTCTTATACGATTACAGGAAGCGGAGGAGGAGGTACTCATGGCTATCATTGGGATGAGCCTCGTGCATTAACAAATCGTGAACGAGCTAGAATACAGACATTCCCAGATGATTTCGTATTCTCAGGTGGAAAAGAGAAAGTTCGTCAGCAAATCGGAATGGCTGTACCTCCAAAAGCGGCGAAAGTCATTGTAGAATCTGTATTAAAGACAATGGCTAGTATCGAGTATGAATATACGCAACCGAAATGGGATATAAATGTGTTATTAGGGCAACAAGAAGTGCCAGTGCTTGTATAAATATAATAAAAGAAGAGGTTCTTCCTTTAAAAGGAACGACCTCTTCTTCTATTAGTCTAGAGTGATTGCTCGATGTAATGCTGAAAATGTAGTATATCCTTTATTGTTAACTGCACGTAAAAATAATGATACTCGTTCTTCTTTTGATAGATTCTTTTCCATGCAATAATCTAAAAATCCTAATAAAGTTTTGGCGTTCATGATGAATCCTTTTACTTCCCGACCAGCAATGTGATTTTTTGTTTTCTCGGTAATTTTCTTCAAGTTTTTCTCTCCACCAATTTGGTCAGCGGCAATGTAACCGAAAAAGCCTACATTTCTACCTGCGTAACCTTCATAGTTTGGGATGTATTCACTTGCCATATGAGAAGCCAGATTTGATGGGAGAGAGAATTTACTACTGCGGTAATTTTTAGCATCGATTAACCCCAATCCATCTTGTCCATATAATAAAATAATTTCAATTTCTGTTTGGTCACCTGTTGTAGATTTTGGACGCATGATGACTTGAAATCCTAATTCTTTTAAAATCTCTCCAGTCTTATCTTCAAATGCATGGTTATCTTCTTCAGATAGATATGCTTCATAAAAGTCTTCGTTTGAGAAGGAGTAACCTTGTTCTTCTAATTTTTCTTCAATAATTGATAAAGCATCATTTGGATTAAATCCTGCCACTTCAAGTAATTCTATTGCTCTGTCTTTATTATTCTCGGATAGAACAGATAGTTCTGATAAAGCTTCTTGAATAAGGAGTGTGCGTTTTCCTCTGTTTGTAGCAGGTTTTTTATCATGAAAACGTGTTGCTTTGTAGCTCTCTATATCCAATCCATTATTTTCTGCCATTCTTTCTAAAGAGAATTGATAACGGTTGTTAAAAGGATAACGATTATCGTATTCCTTTATTTTATTTGCTGCTTCTATAGCATTTGAAGGATTCGTACGTAAACATTCTCCACGAATGTATTCTACTAATCTCGTGTAGTCGCAAAGTAGCATAAATGTATGCGCTACATCTGAATGAGAAACTTCAAAATCACGAGCAGCGCTGTCAGAACGACTGCGATGTTCATATTGCTCAGCAATATTGATCTTTATATTTCTTTTTTCGTGTGCATTTGCCTTGCGAAATTGAAGAATACGCTGTGTAACCACATCTAATTGATTGTCGTTCGATGCGGTTAGTACAAAATATGTTATTTCTTCCTTTGTTACATAATAGTCTAAGGCAATTTGGTTGGTTAACTTAATCAGGAATCGAGCCGGCCGAATTTTAAAATGGGAGCAAAATTTTGGTCTGAAACCTGATTCCATAAAATAAGCATTTGGGATTTGTAACGTAAGAATTTGCTTAGATATATTTTCAAATACATTTTTTCGATTGAGTAATGCTTTACCTACTTTAGTAGGTACTAAATATCCATTTTCATTTATGTATACATAAGCGAATGTTTTTAACATAGCTACCCATGTGCGCCCACCTGAACCATCATTACTAATAGTAGGTGCTTTTAGTCCTTTATTGCCTAATACTTCTTCATATTTTTTATGAAGTTCTCGATTTCCTTTCCAAGGATTTTGAAAATCGTTTGTTGCTTCTTGGAGTGCACTAAGTGCTAATGCATGAAATTTTGGGTCTCTCTCTGGGCGAGTAATAAACCATACTTTTCGTTCTGCCATTACTGTTCCTCCTGTTTCTTGATGGAATCCAATATACGCTCTCTAGTACTTGTTGATTGCTAATGTCTATTGCAGGGATATCCTTCATTACTACGAAGTATCCTTTTAAGGTTAGAATAAGTTTTTTTCATTTTCTAATGTTGAGGCTACACTCTCTTCTGTTGATAACAGGGCAAGAACTTCTGTAATTTTGATGACATCTTGGTCGAATAACTTATCTAAAGAAGGAGCATTCCTGTTAGAAGATTTTTCGGAGACTTGAACAAAAAGGCCCCTCTTGGTATGATGCGGGGTGTCAAATCTGCAGAATTGACATCCAATTTGTTAACCAAGGAGGACTCCATATGAATTTTAAACAAAACCAGAAAATAAATCAAGTCACTGAGAAAATGCTTGTTGGAGGAATCGGTATTGCGAAGCGGTCACATTTCGCTTGCTTTGTAGATGATCGTGAACGAATGCTCCAAAAATCATTTTCAGTTTCTCAATCTCTTGAAGGTTTTGAGTTGTTCTATCAACGTCTCCTAACGGTTATGAAAAAACAGAAGTTTACTGGCCATTACTGATTTAATCCCGCTGATTTTCATGAAGAACGCGGTATTCCTTTGGTTATAGCAAATCCTATGCAGATCAAACGGTCAAAAGAATTAGATGACAATCTACTAATTAAAAATGATCGCAAAGATGCATTCGTGATCGTTCGCTGTATTAAGGATGGACGTTTTAATTACCCTCGTATCTTGAAGGACATGGGAGCTGAACTTCGTGTTGGTAAACATGTAGAAGAAAACTATCAGAATTTGAAATTGGAGGAGGGGGTACCTCCCTCCTCCAATTTCAAATTTCCGCATGACAAATAGATCTGATGATTTTCTTTTTTCGCAAGGTCTATTATGATATACTAGTTTCACATGATTACGAATGTGTTGAAGCGGTTTCGTAATCATAAGATATGTTGTGTGTAATAAGATGAAAAGCCACTTTCAATACCTTATTCACACATGCGATGGATGCAACTTTATGACATTTGTTATAAGGTTGCATTTTTAATTTATCATAGTAATCTACGAAATGATTGTTTCCAAATCGTCGTTGGCGAATCATATTTTGTATTGTAAAACACAGTATTTTGCGTAAATGACGATGGCCACGCTTTTTGATTTTATCCCTGTAAAATAACGTGCCCGATTGAAAACGGCTTATATCAATGCCTGCGTAAACATTCAATTGCTTATGATTATCAAATCGGCTTATATCACCCATTTCTCCGATCAAACGAACGGCTGGATTTTCACCTATGTAAGGATGCTTATTAATATTTGATATTCGTTTCGCCTTCTGAAAGCTTAACCATCCTTCCAATTCATGTTTGTCATTGTCTCAAAATAGCTAGGTATCTTTTCGCATAATCTTTTAATTGTTCACACTGAATAGCATTTTTATCAACAACTGGATAGGACTCTTGTGTAGCTTCTATTAACTGAATTGTTGTTTTAGGAGCTAATTTTTTATCTGTATTGACGAGTAGTCGATTTCGAATAACGGTTTTAGAGAGATGTTTGACACAATCCGCATGAGGAAATAGCTGTAAAATATCTAAAAATAGCTCGGACTTTTGTGTGAAAAGCGATTCCAGCTCTGGAAAAGTCAGCTGTAGTAGCCTATGCATTCGGCTTCAAATCACCTTCAATTCTTCATTTGGTGGTGAAGTGAGTTTGGGCCAAACGGTGGGTATTACTCTTAACCGTTTTATGCATGCGCATAGAAATTGTTTAAAGCTTCGACTCGAGTGGATTTAATAGACAGTATGAAAACCATAATCATTCATAAACCGCTCTAATTGCCTAGAATATACCCTCGTCGCTTCAAATACGATGGCTGGAGCTTGACCATCACCATCACTTCGTACCAAAGTAACGATCTGTTCATATAACTTTTGGAGATGTGTTTGATTATGTAGGATTTCCCCCTCAAAAATGCAAGATTGCGCTGAGCTATAAATAACCATATAACTTTTCCATATACTGACATCGAAAGCAATTACACTTTGCATAAGCATACTTCCTGTTTTTTGTGCGAATTCGAGGCTCTAGGGCTGTCCTGACCTATTCTTCACGTCTGCTAATCTTAGTATGTTTTAAGTGGAAAAATATTGGGATTGATTGGTATAATTCAAATAAGATATTTACAAAGAACTATATTACATCAGGAGGGCAAAATGGGAATTGAAAGACTACAAGAAGAAATAGTGACAGAAGAAATAGAAAATTTAAGATCCTTAGTAAGGTCAGTTAAAAAAGAAGCAAGTATTTTTTTATTAGAAAATAAATATGGGCAAGGAAATTTGTTAAGCCAAACAATATTTCAAATTGCCGCATTAATAGAGAACTTACCAGAGAAAAAATCAATTATTGAAGATTTGGTAAATGTTAAACAATATTCCTCCATGGTTCATGAAGAAACGTTTATAAATTTAGCAGAAAAATATAAAATAGATATGCATTTCGATGAACCGTTAAAGCTTATTGTTACAAAATGTTATTGTAGTTTACCTTTGGAAAAATTTAATAAAATGTGTGTGATAGCAAGTGTAAATAAAGAAAAGCAATATGAAGTATTACGAGGGAAAATGATTGAAAAAACTCTAGAATTTGATGAACAAGATAAAAGGGATATAGAAACGGCAATGGGAAATCTGGTTGAAGCAGGAAGAAACTACATTATCAATTTGGAGAAAGTCAATGATGATATTATTATGACTGCGCATTTTGAAACTAGAACAAGAACATTTACTACTATTAAATCAGGGAAAACGATTGCAACCATTAATGTTAAGCCGACAACAAGGGCGTCAGCAAAATATAACATTAAAGAAAATCGTATTTCATTAAGATATGGCACATCCAATAAAATTAGAAATGCGATGTTGGAATCATTTGGACAAGTTTTCTTTAAAGATAATAATCATTTTAAAGGTGATAGTTATCAGATATATAAATTGGATGATGTGAAGAATGATGATTTTTCAATACGTATTGACGAGGAACTACAAGACAAGGTTTTATCAGCTAACATTATAGAAGAAACGTTAAAGTTTAATTTAGAAGATAATGAGGTAGTATTAGTTGTAAAGTCAAAAGATGTAGAGGAGACATTGGAGCTTTTATCTAATGAGCATGTTCAATTAAAAGCTCAGCCTAGGGAAAGTGTAGTTATCCAAATCAAAATAAAAGACGGTGAACAACAAGATAAAATAAAAACGTTAAAAGTAAAAATTTCAAGCAATAGTAAAATTCATTTTGACCCACGTTATACAGAAATTGTTCATAAATGTCTTCAGAACTGGGGGATAGAGATTGGAAGTTAAAGAGAAAGAGCTATTAAAAAAAGTATTGACGTATTTGGATAAAAATGTTCATTATATCATGGATCATAAAGAGTATGATTTGATAGAGAGTAGCTTAAGGGATAAATGGTTTATTGCTTTAACAATGACAAGTACAACATGTCCTATCTGTGAGGATTTGTGTCATCTTGCGTTTGATGAAGATGATGATTTTGTGGTTTGTCCGAATACGCATGAAATAATTGATATTACGGATGAACAACGTTTTAAATATAGATTTAAGTTAGATGAATTTTTGTGCGAATTGCAAAAAGAATGGAAGATTGAAAGAAGAGAAGGTTCATGGAAAAGCTTCTCTTCTATTGGTTCAACAAGCTACAAAGAAGATAAATGGTTGATAATGTTTGGATTAGGAAACGAAAAAGTGAATAGTATTAGAAACATTATGGAACTTCGAACACATTTTCCACAAGACTATATTTTACTAATTGTTAATGAATTTTTAAGTTACGAAGAACCTCAAAAGCAAATATTAAATAATATGGGTGTGTTTTTAGCGTCTTGGGAAGAGTCATTAGAGTCAACATTCAATCATATTTACAGTGAACAAGATCAGGTTTTATTACTAACTAAGGGTATTTTAAGTGCGGGTGCAAGCAAGGATACGGAAATTGTTATGTCAGCACTGAAACATGCTGCTACAACTGCACAAGGAACAGAATTTGAAAGGCAAGTATATAATGTTATTCGTCAATTATTTCAAATTGCAATGCCCTTTGGTAGTAAATACACAGGGTTTGGAATTCCAGATGGCGTCATAAGCGAAGGGAAAAGCAATCCATTTCCTGTCATGTTTTATGATTGTAAGTCTTTTAAAGGGGAAGATTATCGTCATAAGTCAGAGATACCAATGCAAGTAAATTACTATGAGGATTTTTTAGAGAATTTTTTTTCAAAAGAACATGCATATCGAAATACAGGGTTTATTATTTTTGCTAATAAATATTCCGATGACGCACAAAGTAGTATCATAGGTTCTCCACATTGGCAATACGTACGTGAGAAGTGTACAGTATTTTTTATGAATGTGAAAGCTTTGGAAAAAGCAGATGAGATGGCTAAAAATTTTTTTGTACAAAGTGGTTTTAATAGTTTCGACTTTTTTCAGGTGTGTTTCGAAAACAGAACTGAATTATTTAATGACAGAGAAACTGAACAATATTATCAACAGATATTTAAGGACTCTCTTTATAGTAATCTTCGTTTTATAGACGATGTAAGAATAGAGTTGGCACTGATAACAGGTATTGTGAATGCAATAAATAATTTAAATAATAAAGATGGTTTGAGTAAAGATTTAAAAATAGTTATAAAGAATTCTATGCATGAGAAGAAGAAGATGCGTGTACACAAACCCGTGATATCTGTATTTTTGTCAGAATTTATAGAAATGATGAATACTAATGAGTTAATAAATAAGTTTCATCCACTATCCATATTGCTAGTCATGAACCGTTTCGATGATGATTTACGTAGTGCAGTAGGCGAAGCTAAGTATGATGAAACATTAGATGAGGTACAAAATAAAATAGAAGAGTCATTAGTTTAAGTTTTTTGAATTAGATGAATACTATAAGCTTAGGGGAGAAAATTACAGTGTTTTGTGATAAGTTAAATGCTCTCTATACGTTTAAAGTGTTTAATATCACATTATTCAAAAAACAAATTGGGTTGTACACTTGAAATGAGATTCACTGTGACATAGCGTTATAGAAATAATAAGGTTTTGTGCGTTTATATCTATATATAATAATTTAAAAAATAATAAGAAATGAAAGAAAAAGTAACTTGGAGGAATTCAAATGCCAATCTACAATAAACTAGTACGCGATCGCATTCCAGAAATTATCGGAAATAATGGAAAAACATTCACAACAAGAATGCTTGATGAACAAGAATACATAGAAGAAGTGTGTAAAAAAACGCAAGAAGAGTTAGCGGAGTATGTGGAGGCGGAGAGTAAAGAGCATAAAGTAGAGGAGTTAGCGGATTTATTAGAGCTTGTAAATGCGTTAGCGCAGCATGAGGGTGTAACGCTTGAAGACGTGGAGAAAGTGCGTAAACAAAAAGCGGAAAAGCGCGGTGGTTTTAGGGAGAGAATCTTTTTAGTTGAGGTACATGATGACTAATGTTCAGCTTGTTACAAACAATTTGATTCAAAAGTTAGAGCGTTATATGGAAGATGCTAAGGCGATCTACATTTTGACGTCATTTGTGATGAAATCTGGTGTTGAAGTATTAACTGAAGCGTTGCAAAAAGCAGCAGAAAAGAATGTGGATATTAAGGTTTGTACAGGAGATTATTTATATATTACACAGCCTGATGCTTTGGAAAAGCTTTATCATATCCATCCGAATATCGAGATTCGTTTGTGGAAGAGTGCAGGGAAGTCGTTTCATCCGAAAGCTTATTTGTTCGAGCATGAAAGTGATGGAGTGATGATTGTTGGTTCTTCTAATATGTCTCGCTCAGCATTAACAAGTGGTGTGGAATGGAGTTTGCTTGTGAAAGAGAGTGTTGGAAAAGAAGCTTTTTCAGAAGCAATTAATCAATTTTTACATATTCATATGAATGAGGCTACTCAATCCGTTAATTTAGAAACAATTAAACAATATCGCCAAGAATATGAAGAGTTCCATCAAACACATTCTAACTTAGTTCGAACATGGACAAAGCAAGAAGAGATTGAGATGATGATTCCTTCTGGGCAAGAGGGATATGAGATAAAATCAGGGGCACAAATCGAGGTCGAGCCAACTGCGCCATATGAAACGAAAATTGCACCACGTTTTGCGCAAGTTCCTGCTTTAGAGCAATTAGAAAATACGCTTGAAGAGGGGTATAACAAAGCGATGATTGTTATGGCAACAGGGCTTGGAAAAACGTATTTAGCTGCTTTTTTCGCTAAACGTTTTAAAAGAGTGCTATTTGTTGCACATTTAGAAGAAATATTGAACCAAGCAGAGCAATCTTTTCAACGTGTGATACGTGATAAGACAACAGGAATTTATAATGGTAAGAGAAAAGAAGGAGAGAAGGATGTTGTTTTTGCGTCTATTCAAACATTGAGTAGAAAGCGTCATTTAGAAAACTTTTCTCCAGATGATTTTGATCTCATTATTGTGGATGAATTCCACCATGCGGCAGCAAATAGCTATCAAAAGGTGCTAGATTATTTTAATCCCAACTTTTTACTCGGGATAACAGCTACGCCAGATCGTAATGATTTCCGTGATATTTATTCGATTTGTGATGGAAACGTTGCGTATCGCATTGATTTTATGGAAGCGATTCAGCGTGGCTGGTTATCTCCGTTTCACTATTATGGTGTGTATGATGATACGGACTATTCACAAGTGCGCTGGATTGGAAATAAGTATGATCGTGAAGAGTTAGCCGAGGTACAGTTAAAAGAAGAGGTAGCTGACAAGATTTTAGAAGCATGGAAGAAGTATAAGAAAACGAGAACAATTGTGTTTTGTTCTAGCATTAGGCAAGCAGTCTTTCTATCTACATATTTTAATCAAAACGGTTACAATACTATTTCGCTTCACTCTGAAACGAAGGATATTTCAAGAGAAGATGCGATTAAGAGGCTGGACCGTAACACGCTAGATGCAATTTTCACGGTTGATTTGTTTAATGAAGGTGTAGACATTCCGTCTGTTGATACATTACTATTTGTACGCCCAACAGAATCGTTAACAATTTTCACACAGCAAATTGGACGTGGATTAAGGTTGCATGAACAAAAAGAGCATTGTGTGGTTATCGATCTAATTGCTAATTATCGAAATGCGGATGTGAAAATGCAGATGCTTCGTGTAGAAGGATTAGCGAAAAAGGGCGGAACTCAACCTATTTTGCCAGAGGGTTGTGTCATAGAGTTTGAGCTAGAAGCAAAACAGCTATTAGATGAACTTGTCAAAAAGAGAATGCCGCGAAAAGAAAAGTTATTACATAGTTATCAAACGGTAAAAATGGAATTAGGGCGTAGACCAACATATTTAGAATTGCATAAGCTTGGTACAGAAGAGAGTAAAGAGTATCGCCAAGAATTTAAATCTTATGTTGGCTTTTTAGCGTGGGCTAATGAATTAACAGCGCAAGAAAAAGAAGTGTTTATACGTTATGAAGCGTGGTTACAAGAAGTAGAGAAAACAGGAATGGCTAAAAGTTATAAAATGTTGCTGCTATCAACAATGTTACAACGTGGAAAAGAGAAATGGTACCATCCGATATCGCCAAAAGAAGTTGCACCATTTTTCCATCATTACTTAATGGAGAAAGAATATCGCAAGCGTATTGATTTTAGTGATAAACAAGCACAACGTATGTGGGAATATGATGCAGAAAAGGTTAGTAAATTAATTGCAACAATGCCGATGACGAAATGGAGCGGTAGTTCAAAAGGATTGTTATCTTTTGATGGAAATGTGTTTTCTATAAACATGGATATTCAAAAAGAAGATGAGCATCTTTTATTTGAATGGACGAAAGAGATTTGTGAGTATCGTCTTCATGTGTATTTTGAGCGGAAAATGTGATGACGAAATAAAGTGAACTATTGATAAAAAGCACTTTTATGTGTGATTTAGCAGTTACTTCTATATGTTGTGGATGTAAGTAGTGAGTATATAAGTAAAATAGACAGCGTTGGATAAGGAAAACTCCTTACTCAACGCTTATTTAATTTTTATGATAAATTATAGGTCTATTATTAAATATTTTTGATTCTAAACAATATACATAATGTAGTACTAAACATAATTTTAAAGTTGAATAATTTGATATAATATTTTCGTTATATAATAAAAGAATGACTGGAGGAAAAGTTGTGGGAAAGCGAGAGAAGCTTGAAGAGTTAAGTGAAAAGCGTATGAATGAGGCGATTAAAAAAATTCGTTTAATCGGTAATTTAGCGAATCGAAATAATTATGATTATACGGATAAGCATGTAAAAGAGATTATTAGTGCATTTGAAGTGGAAATTCAAATGTTAAAAAATAAATTTAAAAAAGATCCCGACCCAGAAATTTCATTTAAGTTTAGTGAGAAAAATAAATAAGGAGTATCCTATGAATTCGACAAAGAAAAAACAGTTATGGCAGTTTTCACTAATTCCAAATATTGAAGAATCGAACTTTAATAAAGTTCTAGAGAGATTTTTTAATTTGAAAATTCTGGGGTTAACACGTGAAAATACGCAAAATGCATTAGATGGACGCTTGCTTGATTTTGATGGACCAGTTATTTTGACGATTAAAACAGGTACAATCAAAAGAGAAGATATTCCTGGTATTAATGAAGTCATTGAACGTATTTCATGCTTAAAAGGACGCAATAGTTATACAAAAGAAACAATTGAGCATATGCGTAGTAAAATGCTTCAAAGTGAAGTGGGGTATATTTCCTTTGAAGATTTCAATACGAGAGGGTTAAAAGGAGCAGTAAATGGTCAAAGCGACTCAAAAGAAGATACATGGGCAATTTATGCATACAACAAAGGAGTTCATTCAGAGGAAGAGGATGAAGCTGTAGAAACGTCACGCGGTGGTTCTCATGGCGTTGGAAAAATTGCTTCAAATGCAGCTTCGGATTTAAATCTCATGTATTTTGCTAATTGCGATGCAGAAGGAAACCAACACCTTGGTGGCACGGTACAATTGATTGAGCATACATATCATAACCAATGTTATCGCTCTACGGGTTATTTCACAGATATTAAGGTGTTCAGTGACAACAAAACAAAATTTTATCCATTTGAAAATCACTTTCACGAAGTATTTGAGAAGAAGACACGCGGCTTAAAAATCATTATTCCGTTCTTACGTGAAGAATATAATAATGAAAAAGAAATTATTAAGAGTATTTGTGATAGCTTCTTCATTTCAATTCTTCAAAATAAGTTAGAGGTGATCGTCAATGATAAAAAAATTACGCACGAAACGATTCAGAGTTATGTATCGAACGCCGATTATTATGTACAAGAAATGACAGAAATGAAGAAAGAGTTTACACCTTTATATGTAGGAACATATTTACAGGAAAAACCAAGAAAATTAATAGTATCAGATGGTGTAATTGATTATCAATTTAATCTTTATTTTCGCTATGATGAGGCTATTCCTAAAGGACGAGTTGCTATTGTACGAACGATTGGTATGAAAATTGAAGATAAGAAAATTAAAGGAAATGCCAATAAACCATTCAATGCAGTATTAATTGGCGGAGCAGAAGAGGATGCGTATTTAAAATCTTTAGAAAACGAATCGCATACAGAGCTCTCGTATGAACATATTAAAAATCCACAACTTCAAAAACGTGCGAAAAAATTTATTAATAATTTATCTCGCGAAATTTCAAAGATCATTGAAGAAGCGATCAAGCAAAATAATCCAACAGATGGGTTAATGAATACAAAGGATATTTTGTATATTGTGGAAAATGAGTTTAAACGAGATTTATCAGATGCAACAGCAACGGTTATGATCAATAAAGGGAAATCGCTTGTAAAAATGACAACGAATGTTCCCAAAAAAAAGAAAAAAGTAAAAGGTGATATAAAAAAAAATAAACTAACTTCGACAATACGAAATCCTGTAAAGCGTGTGAAGCCTAAATCAACTGCAAATAGTGGAAGCGATCAAGAAAGAGTGCGTAATAAATACAGTGTAAATCCAGAAATTGTTGAGCGTCTAATTGTTGGGAACAATGAGATGGTTCAATTCAACTTTACGGGAAGTAAAGAAATCATGAAAGAACAAGTGTGTGATATTTCTCTGTCAATTATTGATGGTATGGGTGTGGAATATACGGATGAGTTTAATGTTCATGAAAGCTATAACCGTATTATTGATCGTACAACAGGGAAAGTATGTGAAGTTGAAAATAATATAATTAAAGATATTGCCATCAAGCAAGGTATGGTTCAACTTCAGTTTGAGCTGAAATATACTTACAACAAAGCTCTAAAATTTGTTTACTATGTAGAGGTGTAATATGATTTACAAAAAAGATGCAAACTTCCCATATCCATTATTAACGAATACATCTACAAGTTATGAAAGTAGTCAGTTCACTTTAGACGTCCAATTACAAGAAAATGTGCACAGCTATCGTTTTGACATTCAGTATGAAATTGATTCAGGCTTTATGAATCGTTTATTGGAACAAGAGCTAGTACAGCTCATTTTAGTTATTCAGTCAAAGGATAATAAGTTCTTTAAACTAAGTCGACATGAAAAAGCCATCGAAATTCCAAAGTCGCGTATTTCTGTTAGCAAACGAACAACTATTCAGTTGCATCTTCAATCGAAAGAGGACATTAACTTTAAAGATAATGATGACCTAAGTGAATTTTATCAGCAATTCAAGGATAACATTATTGTGCCTAAGCATTCGATTTTAGGATTCTCAAATGTTGTAATGTTTGAAGGTAGTAGTACAAAACCGTTAGATTTGTTTGAGAAGAAGGTGGATCCTCATTTACCGTGTGATATCAAAATTGAACTTAGTAGTGAAACAATTATTATTCATTATAAACATGAACAATTGCAGTTTAATAGTTTACCAATGAGTAATACATTAAATAATCCTTATATTTATATGGGGCTTCAAAAGGCACTCTATCGTTTTATTGTTAATAACGGTGATGATGGAGAACAAGTCGATTTGGAACAAATCGATATACCAATCGACCAGTTGGATTTTAAATTATATAATTTAATGAGAAAAAAGATGATTTATGAATTAAGTGTTGATTCAATTGATGAAGTCATTTATGCTATTTCGGATAGAATTATTGAGAAATATGCATCAGCAGTCAGGGGGCTAAGTTTATATGGAAATTAAGCTACTCAAAAAGGGTTACAAAAATAACGAACAATTTTACAAAGATTTTTTAGATGACCAAATTAAGTATAAAGATGAGTATTTTCTAGGAGACAGTGTTTATATAGACGAAGCACCTGACTTTCCAATTTACTTGGCACAACGAAGTGTAGCAGAGCGAAAAAAGTTATTCCTAGAAGCATTTGATGTGCTGTCACGCTCGTATTTACATACTGATCGCGATCTTCATTTTGATGAGGTATTTTGGCATTCCTTACTTACTACCATGAAGCGAGATTATTTGCTAGAAACATATCCACAAATTGCAGATGATATCAAGTATTTTAACAACATTGTTTTAAAAGATTTTAACTGGGAAAGCTATATTTATAAATGCGTTCTTGGAGTACAGTATATCAATGATGCAGTGTCAGATGAAAAGGAGCGCATACGTTATTATGAACTGTTAGTTGATAATTTAGATATGTATAATTACATTATCAAATATGAAATTTTTCGTAATGATCGTTTCTTATTGAATATTTTAGATATTATTGATGAACTAAATGTTTCAAAAGTAATGAAGTCGAAAATTACTGGGCGTGACTATTTAGGAAAAGATGAGCGTGTTGGTCGACGTGTCATTTTCGAATTTAATAAAAGTTATCCAGTTGTTATGTCACCGATGCTTGAAAAGGATGAGCTAAAAGAGTACTTTTTACTATATTTAAGCTATTATTATGATGATATGTCATTATTAGAAGAACCAGTCGGAATTTGATACACAATCTCGTCTTAAAAGTACCTTAGGCACTTTTAAGACGATTGTTAGTATTGGTATGTGATTAAATGATTTATTCATATTTTTTATAAATTATCAAATGTCTTAAATATTTTATCCACAACATTATCTACTGTAATGTCTGTTTTTTGCAATACCAAAGTGGTTCTTACGCAGATTTGGTGAAATCTCATATAACGTTGTTACCGTATAAAATTTTATTCTTTCAAAATAATAAATCAGAGTTTACATAACATGCGCTTTTGCAATATAGCTAAACCAGCTCGCCCATACAACATTCGTTTGATTGATTTCAAGCGATTTACCTGCCCTTCTAACACGCCATTACTATAGGGAAGAAGAAAGGCATGCTTCACGGCTTGTAAATCGTTGCGTAAATGACGGGCATATGAATAAAAGGGTTGTTCTTTATGGGAAAGTTGTATCAAAAAGTCACTTTGAAAGCCTTGTAAAACAGAATGACATGCTATTAGCCGAATTTCCTGTTCTTTGGACAGAGGAAGAAGAGCAATATGTAAAAGAAGTAATGAAGATTATGGATGAATGAAAAGGCACCCTAATGAATGACTAGTTACTGCAGGTTTTCATTCATCATTTTTCTGATTTCTAGATATGATGTACAAAAATAATACAAATAAGAATAGACCTAAACTTATACAAGTCGTTAAAAAATCATCTTTTATACAGTAATTTATTAGGGTGATTAGTAGTAAACAAATTGCTCCAATGAAAGGTAACTTGTCTTTTATTGTTTTTAGCATAGTGTCCTCCTTATAATGATTTGAGCGTTAGTATCATACGAGTCTTTTTTCTTTGAAACTCATTGTAAGAATTTTATTGTGTTCTTGCATTTGTATAGAAGAATATGATATATAGCTATTTTCAAAAGCATAACAGTAAAGCACCTCATGATTCCATTTGATAAACATTGCTCTCTATAAACTATATCATGTACAGTATAAAAAGAGAGTACGAAACACTAGATAGGCGGCGATAGAGATGAAGCATAAATATGAGTTTATTGAACTTCAAGAAAATTTCCCTTTTAAAATGTTTATCAATAGTGTGGATGATATTCCATTTCATTGGCATAAAGAGATTGAGCTTATTTTTGTTGTGCAAGGGTCTATTGATTTAATTGTTGAAAATCAGCGGTATACGTTGCATGAACGAGATTTAATTGTGATTAATAGTATGAATGTGCATAAAATGGATAAGACTGATTTGGAAAATGTGTTGTTAACGTTACAAATTGATTTAGAGATGACGAATCATTATATTCCTGAATTAGAAAAAGTAATATTTTACTGTAATTCACAAGATACAGAGCAACAAGAAGCATATCATGTGATTCGGCGTTATCTGGCGCAAATGGCTTGGGAGTTCAATAAACGTGTCAAAGGCTATCAATCAAATCTAGTGGGAATTCTTTATTTGTTAATTGGCCATCTATTTCGTTCTTTTCCTCATGAATTGAGAGATACAGAAATCATCATGTCCACGAATCATGATATGGAACGGTTAAGTCGGATTATTCAATACGTTGATGAAAATTATATGAAAAAGCTGTCATTAAATGAAATGGCTGAGCGAGAACATCTTAGCTTTTACTACTTTTCACATTTTTTTAAGAATAAGATGGGCATGTCTTTTAAGAAATATTTAACTTTAATTCGCTTAGATAAAGCAGCTAGTCAGTTATTAGAGACGGACAAAAGTATTTTAGATATTTCCTTAGATTGCGGCTTTGCGAATAATAAAGCATTTAACAAGGCTTTTAAAGAAAAGTTTGGAATGACACCAACTGCATATCGCCAGCAAGGTATGGAACGGCAATCTCTTCTTCCGCCATTAGTTCCATTAATAATGGAAGAAACGTCTCATGGTATTTATTCTGATGTGTCGAAAGTAAATGCCTTAGAAAATTTATTTGAATACTTGCCTGGCGAAGAGATTCACGCTGAGAATCAACATACTATGGTTAATAAACTTCGTGTGGAAGTTGATATGAAACAACCTGGTCAACCGTATGAGAAACATTGGACAAAGTTAACGACTGCGGGAAGGGCAGTAGAAGGTCTTCGTTCAGATTGGCAGGAGCAATTTCTTATTGTGAAAGAAGAATTAGATTTTCAGTACATTCGTTTTCATGGGATTTTTAATGATGAAATGATGGTCTATCATGAATCCCCTGAGGGAAAAAGTACTTATAATTGGAGTTATGTAGATAAATTATATGATTTCCTTGTGAAAACAAAGACGTATCCATTTGTAGAATTGGGATTTATGCCGTCTCATTTAAGGCGTTCAGATGAAACGATATTTTGGTGGAAAGGTAATATTGCACCGCCTCGCGACATGAAAAAATGGGTTGACTTAGTCGAGAATTTTGTTCGTCATTGTATTCATCGTTATGGAATTGAGGAAGTACGGAATTGGTATTTTGAAGTTTGGAATGAGCCAGATTTAGAAGGAGTTTGTTGGGCTGGGACTCGTGAAGAGTATTTCGAGTTCTATCGAGCGACGGCGAATGCAATTAAGTCCGTTTCGCCTGAATTAAAAGTAGGAGGACCTGCTCTTAACTATGGTACAGCTTTGCAAAAGACGTGGTTGGCAGATTTCCTTACTTTTTGTGAACAAAAGGAAGTACCGATTGATTTTATTTCGTTTCATATGTATTCCGAATACGTGGATACAGCGAAAGCGAAGTCTACTAGTTTAACTGAAATGAAACAAGCGACTTTTTATCAAGAAATTATTAATAGCGTGCGAGAAACGTTATCTTGTGCGAATCGTAATGATTTAAGTTTACATGTTACAGAGTGGAACTTTTCTCTTTTTTCACGAAATTTGATTCACGATACGATGTTTATGGGGCCGTTTATTATGAAGCATGTTCTTGATTCAATCGGTAAGATTCAGTCACTAGGCTTCTGGACATTTACTGACATTTTTGAGGAATTTCTTGCGGGTACATCGATTTTTCATGGTGGGTTTGGCTTGATGAATATGCAAGGTTTAAAGAAACCTTCCTACTACGCTTATTATTTATTGAAAAAGCTAGGATCTCACATTCTTGCGAAAGGTGAACAATATATCGTAACAAAGCAAAACGAGGACATCCAAATACTAGCCTTTAATTATAGTCATGTAGATCAACTGTTTATGGAAGGTGACTGGTCTGGCATGACGCAAAAAAATCGGTATAGTGTGTTTGAAGTAAAAGAACAAATAAATCTTGAAATAAACATCCATAACATATTTGGAGCTTATCAATATACGCATTATCAGCTGGACCGTAAGAATGGTTCTGTGTTTGATGAATGGTTAGCGATGGGTGCACCTGAATCTCCTTCTACAGAAGAAATTCAATATTTGAAAAAAAGAAGTGGACCAACGATACGAACAGAACAACTTGTTATGGATTCATCTTTTCAAGTGACAATGGAAATTCCGTCTTTCGGTGTTCAATTCATTACCCTTAACAAAATGATTTAAGGAAAACAAGGCATTCTTGCTTATTAGCAGGGATGTTTTTTGTTTTCTTTTCATTTTTTCTCATATGAATATCAGATTCTTTTTATAAAGACAACAAAAAAGGCCATAATACTCAACAAAATCAGAAATGTAAACGTTAACATTGTATATTAAACTGTTACTGTAAGTTCAGTTAACATCAATAGTTTAGAAGAAACATGATAAATAGATTCTACAAAAGGAGATGAAGAGATAATGAAAATAGATGAAATTCTTTCAACGTTAACATTAGAAGAAAAAGTCTCTTTACTATTTGGAAAAGGAATGTGGGAGATCGCAGGTGTTCGCGATATTCCAGATGTGGTTATGGTAGATGGACCTCATGGTGTTCGGAAACCAATTGATATTAATACTACCGGAATATTTGAGGGGAATCATGTAGCAACAGCCTTTCCTATATTGGGAGCGCTTGCTTCGACTTGGAATGTCGATTTAGCTTATCAAGTAGGAGAAACATTAGCAAATGAATGTCATCATTATGGTGTTCATATACTTTTGGCACCTGGGGTAAATATGAAACGAACTCCATTAGGAGGCAGAAACTTTGAGTATCTGTCTGAGGATCCAATTTTAGCAGGTGAAATGGCTAGTGCTTATATTAATGGTTTACAAGACAATGGAGTAGGGACTTCACTTAAACATTATGCAGCGAATAACTCTGAATTTGAACGAATGACGATTAGTTCAGAAATTGATGAACGAACATTGCGTGAAATTTATTTAACTGCTTTTGAAATTGCAGTGAAAAAATCGAATCCTTGGCTTGTCATGACTTCGTATAATAAAGTCAATGGTTACCGCTCAGAAGAGAATCCACTTCTAATGAAGCAAATCTTACGAAAAGAATGGAACTATAACGGCGTAACGATTTCTGATTGGGGAGCCGTGACGAATCGTTTAAAAGCATTGCAAGCGACATTAGATATCGAAATGCCGGGGCCATCTCTTTCTAAACAAAAACAACTTATTACACAGATTCGTAATGGCGAAGTCGATGAAGCTGTAGTTGATGCTAGTGTGAAACGTATTCTGGAACTCGTTGTGAAAGCGATGGAAGGGAAAAAACTTGCGAAAGATGCCTATGATTTCGACCAACATCATTTCATCGCAAAACAAGTAGCAATTGAAGGAACTGTGTTATTGAAAAATGATAACGCTATCTTACCGATTCAAAAAGAACAAACAAAATCAGTTTTAGTGATTGGCAAACCGGCTATTTCTCCTCGAATTGGTGGTAAAGGAGGAAGTGCGATGGTTACGCCATATCGCTTAGACATTCCACTGGAAAAAATGAAGGAATTTGCTGGTGATGATATTACAATTCATTATGTGGATGGATATGATGATTTTGATGCAAGTCAAAACGAAATGAATCAGCAAGAAGCGGTTGCTTTAGCGAAACAAGTAGATACAGTTATTATTTTTGCGGGAATACCAGAAGAGTTAGAGGAAGCAGAGGGATTTGATAAAGAAGTGACTGAATTACCAGATTCGCAGGTTAATCTTATCTTATCTGTTGTACGAGAGCAACCTAATACGGCAGTTGTCTTATCGAATGGTTCGCCATTGATAATGACTGACTGGGTAGAGCAAGTACCTGCTTTAGTGGAAGGATGGTTTGCTGGACAAGCAGGAGGAAGTGCGATTACGGATATTTTATTTGGATTCGCTAATCCATCAGGTAAGCTATCTGAAACATTTCCTGAACATATCGCCCATAATCCAGCACACTTAACTTACCCAGGAGAAAATGGAAAAGTTCATTATCATGAAGGAATCTTCATTGGCTATCGCTATTATGATAAAAAGAATATGAAACCACTGTTCCCATTTGGACACGGGTTATCTTATACGGAGTTTACATATGAGTCGATTCAAGTAAATAAAGAAGCAATCAATGATAATGAAACAGTTGACGTATGTGTAACAATTCGTAATAGTGGAGAAATGGCCGGGATGGAAGTAGTCCAACTTTATGTCTGCGATCGTGAATCGAGTGTAATCCGTCCATTAAAAGAACTAAAGAAATTCGAGAAAATTCATTTACAACCTGGTCAAGAAAAGCAGATTACTTTTACATTAGCGAAACGTGATTTTGCATTCTATGACGTAGCCTCTCAAGGATGGCGTGTTGAAACAGGATTATTTGATATTTTCGTTGGACGTTCTGTAGCGGATATTCGTGTATCAACTACAATTCATGTGACAGCAACTGAAGTGAAGAAACCTATGTTTACACGAAAAAGCTTAACAAAAGAATGGTTGCGAGATGAGAATGGTAAAAAAATTATTATGGATTTCTTTGCTCAGCTTAGTGATGAATTGAACATGGAAGATGAATACACTTTAGCTTTCCTTAAGGAATGTCCGATTCCAACTGTTATTTCTTTATTTGGACAAAAATGGCTGGATACGAATGATGCTGATGATGCATTAGAGCAGTTGATTAATCAAGTTAATCGTGCGAATGAAACCGCTGAAGGGAGCGGTTTGTAAGTGGAAAAGCTCATTAACTGGATGAATGAAAAGTTTGCTCCGAAATTAAATAAGTTTACGGAAAATGTATGGGTTTCCTCCATTTCCGAAGCAATCATGATTATATTGCCAATGATTCTTGTTGGTTCATTATTAACCTTATTCTCAATCTTAAATGATTTTATTTCTTGGTTGCCTGATTTATCACCAATCACAACGTTTAGTTTCGGATTATTTGGCTTGTTTATCTCTTTCCTAACACCATACTATATTATGGATAAAAAAGGATATGAGAAAAATAAAATCATTGCTGGTGCAACTGGGCTATCACTATTTTTAATGCTCTTATCACCAACGATTTCAGATGATGGGAAAATTAGTTTTATTTTAGAAAGACTTGGGCCATCCGGAATGATGAATGCGCTAATCGTTGGTATGTTTGTCGGCTTAGTAATGAGCATTTTTAAACGCTTTTCTTTCTTTAAAAAAGGTAGTGAGCTTCCAGAATTTATTATAGAATGGGTTGATTCGCTCATTCCGATTACCTTGATTTTACTTGTTGGTTGGGTGTTTATTTATCAAATGCAAATTGATATGTTCAATGTGATATTAGGAATGCTTCAGCCACTTACATCAATTAGTCAAAGTTTTGCTGGATTTGTGCTTATTAATTTTGTTTTTGTTTTTCTGTATTCATTTGGGATGAGCCCATGGGTTTTAATGCCCATCTTAATGCCAATTTGGCTACAAGCGATTAATGAAAATGTTTCACTTGCTGAAAAAGGCTTAGATCCAACTAATATTAATACATTTGAAACGTTTTTCTCTGGTTGGCTTGGAGTCGGCGGTTTAGGTGCAACACTACCGCTTGTAATTTTATTACTCTTTGCGAAATCTTCTCGCTTAAAAGCGATTGGGAAGACAACGCTTGTTCCGTCCTTGTTTAATATTAACGAACCAATCGTTTATGGAGCAGTTGCTTTTAATCCAATCTTAATGATTCCTTTCTGGATCAATGCGTTAGTATCGCCAATCATTGTGTATATTGCTCTTAACAGTGGATTTGTTCCAATTCCAAGCATGCTATTTCAGCTTTGGTATACACCACTTGGTATTTCAACATACATTATTTCAGGAATAACAGGGTTAATTTTATTAGCAATCGTTTTGGTCATTATGTTCCTCGTTTGGTTCCCCTTCTTTAAAGTGTATGACAAACAAGAATGGAATAAGGAACAAGGAATTTCTTAAGTTAATAGAGAGATGAAAAGGTATATCTGATAATTTGTCCATTCACTTTTCTTTCAAACAGTATCAATCATATAATTGAAAAACATCCCATCTGCTATATTATTTTAGTAGTTAGTGGGATGTTTTTTATTTTGACGCAGATGTCCTCTAAATGAAAATATCTTAGCACTCTGTTTATCCCTCAAAAATAATACTTCCCACTTTGTAAGTCATTCAAATTGAGTTATAATCAACTTGTTTAATATTTTAATTAGTCTAAATTTTCTAAAATATTTTTATTAAACAGGGGGAAGGTGATGAATGATGCAAAAGGAGAGAGGGACCGATTACACAGTAGAGGTGACGGCTGATGTTTTGATGAATATATTAGATCATTCATCGGATGAGATTTATGTTTTAGATAAGGATACGCGTATTGTTTATGTGAATAAAGTTTGCGAAAGACATTATGGGTTAAAGCCGAGTGAAGTAATCGGACGGCTGAATGAGGAATTTGTGTTGAATAACTATTGGAAGCCGTCCATTGTTCCGATTGTTTTTAAAGAAAAGAAGCCTGTAACGATTAAGCAAACGACTTATATTGGCGGGGAGTTAATTACAACAGCTATACCTATTTTGAATAAGGAAAATGAAATTGAGCTTGTTGTGACGACAGCTCGTGAGCAAAATTATAAAACAATTATCATGGCCCCAGTAGAGCAAGAAATGGAGCATTCACATGATGACAATTTATTTGGACAAACGATCCTTACAAATAATGAAAAAATGAAAAACTTAATCAAATTTTGTGAGAAGGTTGCTTCTACGGATACGACGGTGTTGATTCAAGGGGAGTCAGGAACGGGAAAGGGGGTATTGGCGAATTATATTCATCAAATGAGCAAGCGGAGAAAAGGACCGTTTTTAACTGTCAATTGTGCGGCTATCCCGGAAGAACTTTTGGAGTCCGAGCTATTTGGATATTCTAAAGGGGCATTTACAGGAGCGAAAAGAAGCGGACAAGTGGGACTTTTTGAAACGGCTAATCATGGGACAATTTTTTTAGATGAAATTGGCGAAATTTCTCTGAAAGTTCAAGCAAAGATTTTACAAGTGATTCAAGAGCGACAATTTATTCCTGTCGGAGGAAGAAATCTAAAAAAAGTAGATGTTCGTATTATTGCCGCGACGAATCAAAATTTGTATGAAATGGTGCAACAGAAACAGTTTAGAGAGGATTTATACTACCGGCTTAATGTTATTGATATAAAGTTACCACCATTAAGGGAACGAATGGAAGATGCGATTTCTTTAACATATTATTTTTTAAATAAATTTAATAAAAAATATCAAGTGAATCGCATTGTTTCGCAAGATGTGCTCGATATGATTAGTAGATATTTGTGGCCTGGAAATGTGCGACAGCTTGAAAATGTAATCGAACGATTAGTGGTGACAAGCGACTCTGTTATTCAATCATCTGATTTACCGGAAATGATTCTTCAGGCTGCTGAGACGAAACAGTTTTATTCGCGCCCAACTGCATTAGATGCGGCAATAAGGGAATTGGAAGAGCAAATGGTAGTCAACTCGTATAAGAAGTTTGGAAGTACAAGGAAGGTAGCTGCTGATTTATCAATCAGTCAGACGAGAGCTTCTAAATTAATACGCAAATATTGTAAAGATGCGATGTAGGTGCTAAAGAGGCAATGCTTTCAAGCATTGCCTCTTTTCGTTTTACTAGTAAAGTGAATCGAAAATAACTCGTGTGAGTTTCATTCACTTCGTTTTTTATAAGAAGAATTTGAAAGAATAGCAGAATGATAGGTTGAATAATGAAATGAAACTTGGCATGTATTTTGCATTAAAAAAGATACATATTCGCAAAAAACAAAAATGAAAGGGGTTTCAATTATGGCGTTCAATAAAGTGCAAAACGCTACTACCCGAACATTTGAAAGAGTGCTTCCGTATGATTTGTATACAAATCCAGAAGTTGTAAGAGAAGAAAAAGATAAGATTTTTTCGACATCATGGCAACTTGTTGGTCATGTGAGTCAGGTGGAAAATGCAGGTAGTTTCTTCACGACAGAAGTAGCGGGGGAACCCATTCTTGTCATTCGAGGTAAGGATGAGATTGTGCGAGCATTTTATAATGTTTGTCCGCACCGGGCAACGAAGTTAGAAAAAAATGAGGCAGGGCAGAAGAAAATTTTACAATGTGGGTATCATGGCTGGAGTTTTCATTTAGACGGTAAATTGAATCGGGCTCCTAATTTTAAAGGGGATGATCAGGCTTGTGTCGCGAGTGCTTGTTTACGTTCGGTACGAATGGAAATTGCAGAATCATTAATTTTTGTAAACTTAGATGATAACGCTGCCCCTCTTATGGAATCGTATGGTGACTTTTTTGAGAAATTAAGTAAATTTTCGTTTCTTAGTGAATTGAAGAAAACGCATGATAAAAAACGAGTCATTAAGGCAAATTGGAAGGCTTTTATTGATAATTATTTGGAATGCGATCACTGCCATACTGCACATCCGAGTTTTGTGGCGACATTGGATATGAAGGATTATCAAATTATTACGTGTGAGAATTATTCTGTTCAAGGTTCGGTGGTAAAGCCGAACAAAAATTACGGGTCTGTGAATTTAAATGAGGCGGAAATGCAAGGAGGCAGCTTCTATTGGTTATGGCCCAATCTTATGATTACAATTTATCCTGGTCCTGGCAATATGGCGACGATTCAAATGATTCCGATTGATCATGAGACGACATTAGGCGTGTATACGTACTATTTTAGAGATGAAAATTTAACACAAGAGGAAAAGGATTTAGTTGCTTTTGCAGAACAAGTGAGAAATGAAGATGTCGAGCTTGTCGAGCTGGAGCAAGTTGGCTTTCGTTCTCGTGCATTTCAAAAAGGAATTTACTCTTCATCTGAACAAGCCGTTGTGCAGTTTCATGAAATGGTGCTAGAGGCTTTAGAAAAATAATGTTTAATGGTTGGGGGAGAAGGAGAATTGAAAAAGCATTTGTTCATTAACGGAAAACAAATGGAGACAAAGGAGTATGCTCCACTTTACTCACCGTATACAAGGGAGAAGATTGCAGAAGTTGCGGTGGCAAGTCGGGAGCAGGTGAAGCAAGCTATTACGGTAGCTGATGAAGCAAAGTCTGTCATAGCAAATATGCCGGCATATCAACGAGCTGAGATTTTAGAAAATGTTGTTAACTTATTGAAGGAACAAGTAAATCAAGCAGCTGAAATGATTGCGCAAGAAGCGGCGAAACCAATTGTCTTTGCGAAAGCGGAAGTAGTACGTACCATTGAGACATATAAGTTTGCGGCTGAAGAGGCGAAAAGAATTCATGGGGAAACCATTCCGTTTGATGCGGCATCTGGAGGGGGCGGTAGATTCGGGTATACGGTTCGAAAACCGATTGGTGTGATTGGAGCGATTACCCCGTTTAATTTTCCTATGAATTTAGTTGCTCATAAGGTAGGGCCCGCTATTGCGGCAGGTAATACGATTGTGTTGAAACCAGCTTCTCAAACCCCTTTGTCCGCTTTATTTATTGCTGAGTTGTTCCAACAAGCGGGATTGCCAGATGGTGTATTCAATGTTGTGACAGGGGCGGGAAGAACGGTAGGAGACGCAATTGTAGAGGATGACAGGGTCAGTATGGTTACTTTTACTGGAAGTCCTAGTGTAGGAATTGGAATTCGCAATAAAGCTGGATTGAAACGCACAACATTGGAGCTTGGTTCCAATGCGGCCGTTATTATTGACCGGGGTGTAAATATTGATAGTATCATAGAGCGCTGCGTTATGGGGGCATTCTCTAATCAAGGGCAAGTATGTATTTCACTGCAAAGAGCATATGTTCATGAAGAAGTATACGAAGAGTTTGTTACAAAGTTTGTAGAAGCAACGAAAAGACTAAAGCTAGGCGATCCGCTTGATTCAGAAACAGATATTTCTGCTTTGATTTCACCAGAAGATACGGATCGTTCTCTAAGCTGGATTGAAGAAGGAAAACAAAAAAATGCTAAGGTTGCGATAGGTGGAAATATGCAAGGAACAGTACTTGAGCCAACGGTTATGTTGGATGTTGCACCGGAATTAAAGGTGTCTTGTCAGGAAGTATTTGCTCCTATTGTGTTAGTAAATAAGGTAGCATCTGTAGATGAGGCTATTTCTTATGTGAATGATTCGCGTTATGGGCTCCAGGCAGGAATTTATACAGAAAACGTAACACATGCATTGAAAGCAGCGGAAGCATTGCACGTGGGGGCAGTTATGATTAACGATGTTCCAACATTCCGCGTTGATCATATGCCTTACGGTGGTGTGAAAGAAAGTGGTACAGGAAGAGAAGGAATAAAGTATGCCGTTGAAGAAATGACAGAATTGAAATTAATTGTTTGGAATCAAAACGAATGCGGTAGTTAATTTAAGGGGAAGAAGGGTTTTTCATGAAAACATTGAAAGTAGCTGTTATTGCTGGAGACGGAATTGGTCCTGAGGTAATGGATGAAGGTGTGAAAGTACTGCAAACAATTGCAAATGTAAGTCAGCAATTTAAGTTTGAATTTACGTATTTTCCATGGGGGTGCGAATTTTATTCCAAGCATGGAAAAATGATGGATGATGATGGGATTGAACAACTTAAGGCATTTGATGCGATTTATTTAGGTGCTGTAGGATTTCCTGGAGTACCTGATTATATCTCGCTTTGGGATTTGCTTTTGAGAATTCGTCAAAGTTTCGATCAATATGTAAATATACGTCCTGTCACTTTATTAAAAGGTGCTCCTTGCCCGTTAAAAGATGTAAAGCGTGAAGATATTGATATGCTCTTTATTCGGGAAAATAGTGAAGGAGAGTATGCGGGTGCCGGCGATTGGTTATATAAAGGGAAAGAACATGAGGTCGTTTTACAAAATAGTGTGTTTTCTCGTAAAGGAACGGAGCGCATTATTCGTTATGCATTTGAAATAGCTCGAAAGGAAAGGAAATCTTTAACGAGCATTAGTAAAGGAAATGCCCTGAATTATTCAATGGTTTTTTGGGATCAAATCTTTGAAGAGATTAGTAAAGAATATCCGGATGTGAAAACAGCTTCTTATTTAGTAGATGCAGCTGCAATGTTGATGATTAAAGAGCCGCACCGGTTTGAAGTTGTTGTGACATCGAACTTATTTGGTGATATTTTAACGGACTTAGGGGCGGCTCTTGCCGGTGGTTTAGGCTTGGCAGCAGGAGCGAATATTAATCCTGAAAGACAGTATCCATCGATGTTTGAGCCAATTCATGGTTCGGCGCCCGATATTGCAGGGCAACAAATCGCCAATCCTTTAGCGGCAATATGGTCAGCAAGCCAAATGCTCGATTTTTTCGGATATGAATCTTACGGAAAATTAGTATTAGATGCATTGGAACAGACTTTGGTAGAAGGGAAAGTTTTGACACCAGATATGGGGGGAACTGCTTCTACATCAGATGTTGGAAAACGTATAGTGGAGATTTTAACATCTCTTATTCTTACCCAAACGCATGAAAGAGTGTAAGTAGAGAGGAATGCTTCCATACTCGGCAGGGGATATGAAAAATTTCTTGCCGAGTTTATGTCATTCTTTTTATAGAAAGACAATGAATCTATTGAATGTATTTTTAAAAGCGCTTTCAAAGGAGTGTTCGTAAATCACGTTGTATTTTATCCTGCCATTTATAACACATAATGTTTGAAATAGATAAGAAAAACTGCTTGTAATCGCCAACTATTAATGGGGGCGGACGGATGGAAGGTTCACTTTATTATTTATCCCGCTATTTTAGGGCAGTAAGACTCCCGCCTCAAGATTCAGAGAGAAGTAAGGAAGATAGGGGGGAGTAGGGCTGCCCGTAACCGTAACAGCCCGATTGGTGAGGGCTCATAATCAGTGGGGATGAAGAACCCCCCAATGATTAAAGTTTCACTTTATTTTTTCATGAAATTCACAGTATGAAGAGAATAAATAACTAGAAAGAGTCTTGTCCATTTTGAAGAGGAGGAGCTTTTCATGAAGAAAGTGTTCGTTTGGATATTAGGATTGCTTCCTGTTATTGGTTCATTCACTGTTGTAAACAGAGTGAAGCCATATGTATTTGGTTTACCTTTCATTGTATTTTGGGCGGCTGCCTGGCTAGTTTTAACTTCTGTCTGTTTATATGTGATGAGCATTATTCAAGATCGGCAGGAGGGGGGGAAGCTTGATGAATAGTGCTATATTTATATTGATAGGCACTTTTTTACTTACCTTTTATTTAGGAATGCATGCTCGTAAAGGGCGAGAAATGCAGCTGGAACAATGGGCGGTAGGAAATCGGAATTTTGGTTCTGTTATTATGTTTGTGTTAATGGCTGGCGAAATTTTTACGACGTATGTATTTCTTGGTGGAAGCGGTGGGGCTTATCGAATGGGAGGGCCGATTATTTATATTTTTAACGCATTTTGTTATATTGTCCCATTTTGGATTCTTCCCCCCATTTGGCGCTATGCAAAGAAACATACACTTCTTACGCAGTCTGACTTTTTTGCGAAAAAATATAATAGCAAACCTCTAGGTTTATTAGTAGCGGTCGTTGGGATTGTTTCCATGATTCCTTATATCGTTTTACAGTTAAAGGGGCTTAAGATTATTGTATCGGAAGCTTCATATGGTATGGTTTCCCCTAATTTAGCCGTTTGGATTGGCATGATTGCCGTCACTATATTCGTTTCACTGTCCGGTATACACGGTTCAGCATCCACAGCCATCTTAAAAGATATTCTCCTGCTTATTGTCATTTTATTTTTAGGTATTTATTTACCTTATCATTATTACGGCGGTATTAAGCCAATGTTTGAAACATTAGATGCAACTAAACCGGAGTTCTTACTGATTCCGAAAGAAGGGTACAGTATATCGTGGTATATTTCTACTTGTATTACAATCGGGTTAGGACAATATATGTGGCCACAATGTTTCGGGGCTAGTTTATCATCAAAGGATGAGCGGACATTGCGAAAAAATGCTGCTATTTTACCGCTGTACCAAATTATATTAGTGTTCATCTTATTTATTGGCTTCACAGCCCTGTTACAAATTCCAAACTTACAAGGGGCAGATACCGATTTGGCGTTATTTAAAATTGCAAAAGCAACCTTTGATCCGTGGGTAGTCGGAGTAATCGGAGCGGCAGGTATTTTAACAGCACTTGTTCCATGCTCTATGTTATTACTGACAGCATCAACCATTTTGTCAAAGAATATTTATAGGACAATGAGACCAAATACAACGGATGCACAAATTGGACGATTAACTCGTATATTTGTTCCGATTGTTGCACTAATCGCTGTATTTTTTACGTTTTATGGTGGAAGCAGCATTATTGCATTGTTGATCATGGCTTATAGCTTTGTATTACAATTATTTCCACCTCTGTTTTGTAGCTTATGGAAAAGGAATCCGATTAATAGAGTAGGTGCTTTTGCAGGGATTATAGCTGGCGTCATTGTCGTTGCATATATCACTATAAAACAAGCGACGATGGGAACATTCTTTCCGCAAGCTCCGCAGTTTATAAAAGACATTGATGTCGGCATAGCGGCTCTTGTAGTGAACATAGTAATCATGTTTGTTGTCAGCGTTGTTACAAATAAAGGAAAGGAAAAACTAGAGCCTGAGATTACGTTGCAAAAAACAGTATAGATTCTTAAAGAAGAAACCCGGCTGAAAGAAACGATATGTTTTCAGTTGGGTTAGATTTTTTTATGAGAGTACATGATTAAGAACATAAAAAATGAAACCTCTCTGTAAGTGTCGAATATTCCCCGCTTTCTATTTGAAAATAATCTCCCAATACTAATCTTTAATGCGAATGAAAATTAAGATATGTTCATTTTTTGAATTTTCACTACAAACATAGAAGTGTTAAGAAAAAATAAAGGGATTAAGGGGAAAGGTGGAAATGCAGCATGAAGATTAAACAGTTTATGAGTGTTTGTTTTGCCGCTAGTTTTACAGTAGGTTTTGTAAGTGGTAGCGCGACGGAAGTAAAAGAGAATAAGGTATACGAAGTTGGGGATACAGGAAAAACACAAAATGTTGAGCTGAAATTGGAAAGTGCGGAATTGGTCTTACCAGAACAATTTACGAAGTAAACAAATGATAGAATCTTTAACAATCAAATCGATGAGCAAGGGCTGTTAAATTACTTTAAAGCTTTAAAAACAGCATTCCAAAAACATGTGAAATTTGGAACGAAGGTAATATCCAAAAATGGAGATAAAGCGCCAGTTGAATGAAAAGTAAAACCAATTATATTGAACGATTTGAGATCTAAAGTTCAAAGTGATGAGAAATATCATTGAATGAAAACGGATTCTTACAATGTGGCGGTTCTCTTATTAAGGGGAAGCAGTAGAAAGAAATGTAGTCTCTTATATCAAGCTTTACAAAGTAGAGGTCTGTGAAATTCATTATTATTCCGAAACTACAAACATTTTAGAATTTGTTCAATATTGAACGATTTGTTTGCAAAATCTTGTGCTATGATTAACCTGTAATTGAAATGTAGCCCTTACATTTGGGACAAGTATTGGTTATAGCGGTGTAGATAAAAGTTGTTAGATGGACGCATTGAAATTCTAAAATATGAAAGGAAGATCGCATATGAAAGCAGTAGTGGTTAATAAAAACAGCAAAGCAAACATTGAAGTTATCGAAAAAGAATTACGTCCGTTACGCGCAGGCGAAGCGTTGGTAGATGTAGAATATTGCGGAGTTTGTCATACTGACTTACACGTTGCAAATCATGACTTTGGTAACACAGATGGTCGTATTCTTGGACACGAGGGCATAGGAATTGTAACGAAAATTGCAGATGATGTTACTTCGCTTCAGGTTGGTGACCGTGTAAGTATCGCATGGATGTTCCAATCTTGTGGTCGTTGTGAATATTGCGTAACTGGTAGAGAAACATTTTGTCGTGAAGTTAAGAATGCGGGTTATACAGTAGATGGCGGTATGGCTGAACAATGTATCGTTACTGCTGATTATGCGGTAAAAGTACCAGAAGGATTAGATCCTGCTCAAGCATCATCTATCACATGTGCCGGTGTAACTACATATAAAGCGATTAAAGTATCCGATATTAAACCTGGCCAATCTATCGTAATCTACGGTTGTGGTGGATTAGGTAACCTTGCTGTCCAATATGCGAAACATGTATTTGGTGCAAAGGTTATTGCAGTAGATATCAATGACGACAAATTAGCATTGGCTAAAAAGGTTGGTGCTGATATGACAATCAATCCAACTACTCAAGGACTTGCTGATAAGATAATTCAAGAGGCATTTGGTGGTGCTTATGCTGCTGTAGTAACAGCAGTTTCTAAAGTGGCCTTCAACTCAGCAGTTGATGCAGTCCGTGCTTGCGGTAAAGTCGTTGCGGTAGGTTTACCAGTAGAAACTATGGATTTAAGCATTCCACGACTTGTGTTAGATGGAATTGAAGTAGTAGGTTCTTTAGTTGGTACTCGTAAGGACTTAGAAGAAGCATTTATGTTCGGTGCAGAAGGCAAAGTAGTGCCGGTTGTTCAAACTTGTTCATTAGATGAAGTACAAGATGTATTCGAAGAAATGGAGCAAGGTAAGATTCAAGGTCGTATGGTAATCGATTTTAAACAGCATAAGTAATTGCTAGTGTAAACAAATTTATTTTGTTTTCACGATTGTTGGTGCGGTTCTCTTAGTAAATATGAAAATGGGATCAGTCCAGTATGAAATGAAGTCACTAAAAACTCCATTTGATTTCACTTGGCTAGATATTCGCCGATTCAATCGACGAATATCTAGCCCCTTTATTTTATAATAGAGAGAGTAAATAAATGAGCAATCTAATTACAACATACGTTATATTCTTTGGATAAATCACTACACTGAATATAAGAGATCACATCTTTTTCTCTTATTTTCTCCGAATACCAATCGTTCTTCCAGCTTGTTTCGGTGGTTGTAAACTTTTATGCGATTCGCCAAGTTTTTCAATACGTGTGTAAATCTCAGGCGGGAAAGGGGCAGGGCGGCCTTTGTTCATATCTATCCCCATCAACATTTGTTCACTCGTTGCAAGTGGCTCTCCTTGTTCGTTTTCCATTGTGAAAAAGATATGCAATCGTTTTGTGTCATAATCTAACAGCTGGATTTTGACTTGTAGGGCTTGTCCTTCATATGCTTCAGCTAGATAGCAAAGGTGTGTTTCTAATGTGTAAATGGAATATTGATGTTTATCACGAAAATCAGCATGGATTCCTAATTCGATCATAAATTGATCTACAGCCATACTGAAGACGACGGCATAGGCCGCATCTGTCATATGCCCATTATAGTCGATCCAATCTTTTTGGACGTTTTCTTTTAAGAGTGGGTTTTCAATTTGAGGCAATTGATTTTCTCCTTTCCTGTTAGAGCTTTCCGCTTAAGTTTGCTCCTGGCCAATATTTCTCAAGTAATTGGATCAGTTCGATTAAGAATTCATCACGACGTTGTTCTAGTTCTGTTATGGAATGTCCAGTCGTTTGTGCTTCACATCCTGCAATGACTTGATTGGTCAGGTCGGTAGTTAGTTTTGGTGCGACTAATTTCGTCCATGGCAGTTGTAAGGCTGGACCAAATTGTTTCAGCATATGTCTCATTCCTTGTTCACCACCTGCAAGATGAAGGGTTAGAAACGGTCCCATAAGTGCCCAGCGCAATCCTGGGCCATAGATAATCGCGGCGTCCACTTCTTCTGTTGTGGCAACACCATCATTGATAAGATGTAGTGCTTCGCGCCATATTGCTTCCATAAGACGGTCAGCCACATGACCTTCCACTTCTGTTGAAATGACAAGTGGCTTCATATTAATAGATTGATAAAATTGCTCTGCAACTTTTATCGTTTCAGGAGAAGTATTTTTTCCGCCAACTAATTCTACGAGTGGAATTAAATAAACGGGATTGAATGGATGTGCAACAATGACGCGCTCAGGTCGTTGGCAATCTTCCTGTAACGTACTTGGTTTTAGTCCGGAAGTACTTGAGGCAATAATTGCTTCCGGTTTAGCGAAACGGTCAATTTCAGCTAAAACATTTCTTTTTAACGCTTCTCGCTCAGGGACATTTTCTTGAATTAAATCAGCATCTGCTACGGCTTTTGCCAAATCTGGTTCGAACGTGAGTCTATCTTTAGAAGCTCCTTTTGCTAATCCTTGTTTTTCAAGCACAGGCCAAGCATTCTTTATACTCTGTCTTATACGTATTTCTGCATGTTCTGCTACGTCAGTTGCAACGACATCATAGCCTTGTGATAGAAAACGAGAAATCCATCCATTTCCAATAACACCTGTCCCAACAACGGTTACTTTTTTAATCATATTTGAGCTCAAATTATTCCGCCTTTCCATAAGGATTTCTTAATCCTAGATGTTTCCGTGCTTCTTCTGGTGTCATTGGTGTAGCACCTAATCCGCTCATGGTCGTGACAACGCGGTCTACTAACTGTGCATTTGTTGCAAACACACCTTTATCTAAATAAAGGTTATCCTCCAGTCCTACGCGAACATTTCCGCCTAGAAGGATGGATTGAATCGCCATTGGCATTTGCATCCGTCCAATTCCAAATGCTGACCAGTGAGCATTTTCAGGAAGTTTATCGCGCATATACAGCATTGTTTCTGTATCCGCTTCTGCTCCCCATGGGATTCCGAGGCAAAATTGGAACATCGGATCACCATCGATAAGACCTTCCTCCATTAACTGTTTCGCAAAGCGAACATGACCGGTATCAAAGCACTCTAGTTCAGGCTTCACACCGCTTTTCTGAATGAGGAGCGCTTGCTTGCGTAGCCAATCTGTTGGACTGACGTAAAGTTGGTCGCCAAAATTTAGACTTCCGCAATCTAATGTACAGATTTCAGGTAATAGAGCTTCTACAGGCTCATGACGCTCTTCCGGTGTTTGCATGTCCGTTCCAGGACCGCCCATTGTCGGATCCTCTTGGCTTGGAATCCAATCGCCGCCTCCGCCAGCTGTAATATTTAAAATAACATCTGTATCGGATTCTCGAATTCTTTCCACTACTTCTCTAAATAAAGTAAGATCATGACTCAGCGCTCCCGTTTTTGGATTACGTACATGGATATGGGCGATTGTGGCACCGGCCTTCGCAGCTTCAATGGATGCTTGTGCGATTTCTTTTGGGGTAACTGGTACGTGTGAGCTTTTTTTCGTCGTTTCTCCAGCTCCTGTTACTGCACATGTTACGATTACATTTTGATTCATGTTATCTCCTCCTTTTTTCATCCTGTACGAACGGGCACTTATAAATTGAGAGAAGCGAAAGTGCCTAATCCGTTCAATGAACCATGAGTGAGAATACCGATGGTTCATTCATTTTTTGAATCCCTTTCATTTTAAAACTAATAATTCAAAATAGAAAGACATTTCTTGTAATAACGATATCTTAAGCGGATATTATTTTTCAAACAATTCAACTTAAGTTTTATTCTGTAAAAGAATGAAGGGAACGACAAAAATTTGCTTATGCCTAGATTTAGAAAAAATGTAATCTTGCTTGTTCCTTTGATATGTAACAAGGGATATGAAAATACGGTAAAATATTGGTAATGTATGAAGGGGAATAGGAGGGAAATTTCCTCGATTCTTGTACTTTCTTCCTTGATTGTCAAGTCGTTTCAATGTGGTTGTTAACTGTACTGGATTTCCGACATTAGTATTTATACGTTTCGTTGTTTAGCGAGTTTTTCAATTGGTTACATGACAGTCAGTTTTACCTTTATACCACCGACGTTGACTATTGCTAGTTCTTTAGGTTTCAAGTACAGGGGCATTCTTATGGATTGGAGGAAAGAGAATGAAAATTGTATGTATAGGAGATAGTTTGACAGAGGGATTGGGTGTTGAGAAAGAAAAATCTTGGCCCATGGTTTTAGCGGAGTTAGGAACATTTGAAGTCATAAATAGAGGGATTTCTGGTGATACAACAGCGGGCATGCTCGGCCGTTTTTATCATGAAGTTATCAATGCTCAGGCTACACATTGTATCATTATGGGGGGGCATAATGATTTATGGTGGGATATGCCGATCAATATGATGTTAGGTAATATATACAGTATGGTAAAACAGTCACTTCATCATAATGTTACACCGATTATCGGAATTCCTATTCCGCTCCATATGGAAGGGATCGACCGTCAAAGCGTTGGGGAACCCGTCGCTGGTTATCAAGTGTTTCAGAATAAGCAATCTCAATTTATTCGTGATGTAAAACATATGGCGAGAGAAAACGGATGGAATGATATCGATTTTTATCGTCTGTACATGAATGAAAGAGAGGATGTGAATTCTTCTTATTTTGCAAAGACGGACGGCATTCATCCGAATGAAGATGGGCACCGAGATATGGCGGAGTTTGTATGGGAAGAGTTTAGGAAATGGTATCCATCTTATTTGTTTTGATGAACCTAAGGGGCTCACTATATGATAAGAATCCTTTCTAAGTCCCTGCCATACATAAATCATTAAAAAGAAACAAAATCAAAAATAAAGCGACTACAAGCCTTTCTTCGAAGAATAGTAGTTGTGAAAAAATATACAATTATCCCGCCAAACTTCCTCGTTGATTCCTATATACATGATGGAACGATTCGTTACATATGTTTCATTAAGGAATGGAGGAATAGAAATGGCAGTGTATCGCCTTATGTGGCGGAGGAATTGAGCGAGTGGATGGCGGATTTATCGGAGGAGCTGGTGTTAAAGGCACTCCAGATTGCTTTTGAAAATAATAAACGAACGATTGCTTATGTGAAGGGGATTTTGTGAGAGTGGCATGGAAAGGGCTATACAAAGCTGAGTGAAGTAGAAGAAGCGGAAGCTGAAGAGAAAGTATGAAGGAAAAGGTTACTTGTGATCATCGATTACTTACAGCTGATTACAGGAGATTTAAATTATAGAGGAAATCGGTTTCAAGAAATGAGTGAAATCTCTCGTAAACTAAAAGGGATGGCACGTGATTTAAATGTGTGTATAATCGCACTGTCACAATTGTCCCGTGAAGTAGAATCCCGGCAAGAAAACGACCGTTTTTATGTGACTTAAGGGAGACAGGGAAAATTGAACAAGATGTGGACTTGATTATGCTGATGTACCGAGAAGATCCTTACAATAAGGAAACGGAGCATAAAGATATGACAGAAATTCAAAGCGCAAAGCATCGAAATGGACCTGTTGGAGGGATAAAGCTGCGGTTTTTGAAGGAGTATGGGAAGTTTATATATGAGGAATAAATGAAGGTGAAGAGTAAACAGGGATAAGGAAACTTTTGAATGAAATATCATTAAAAATAGCTTTCAATCATTTATAAATTGGTTCTATAAGTTTAGATTGTTCACCACTTATAGAACCAATTTTCTTTTTATAACACACCGCTCTTCAAAATCGAGTTTTATGATAGTATCCGTATATCACGAGCCGAAGAAAGAAAACGAAATAGGAGGATGAGTACGATGAAAAAATGATAAGTTTCATCTTTTTAAGTATAGTGCTAGTTAGTTTTATTTTTTTTTTTTTTTTGTTAATTGGCATTTATCTTATGTATTTTGATAGGGCGGTATTTGAGTGTGATTAGTATGGGAACAAAGGAACATTTGTAGTGGGAAATCACTTTATTGACGAGCAAAGTAATGTTCATGTACAAGGCTTATTATATGAGACCTACCGTTATGTTTTTGAATCGTTATTTTTCCACCATACGATTGTTTCTTCAATACCGGAATGAATATCATATGATGGTTTCCAGTTTAGTTCATATTTTAAACGTGTAACATTTACGCCGATAAATAAAGGTTCATCTTTTGAAAAAGGAATTGCACCTAACTTAATTAAATGTTCTTTATTCATTTTGTTTGCGATTATATTCGCAATTTCTTTAATTTGAATAGAGTGGCCAGAAGCTATGTTAACAGTGCCTGTAATTTGAGAATGTAATAGTGATACAAGGGCGTTAGCAACATCGCTTACATGGAGGAAATCTCGAGATTGTTCTCCGTGTGTACATAAAGCTTCTTTATTTTTTAATAAGGAAGTAATAATGTGAGAAATAAGGCGATTCCCCTGTTCATGAGGGCCGTATAAATGGAAGATTCGGCTCCAACATACACTGAGATTTGTTTGCTTAGCGTATGATTGTAACCAAGAATGTAATGCATTTTTGCATAAAGAATAAGGGTTTTTATAACATAGAAGTTTAGAATCTTCATATAATACACCGTTTATCCATTGATATTCTGCACCTGTGCCAGCAACGACAATTCTTTGGCCACCACAATATGAGAAATGTTGGATTAATGTAATACTAGATTGTAACCAATAAAAATTGTTAATAGATTCATAACATTTTGGTGGTACAGCCTCCCAAGCTAAAAGAACAAGATGACTCGGTTGAAGATGGAATATGAGTTTTTTTATTTCTTCATCACAAAGTAAATTTACTTTGTGCCAATGACAAATAAGTTGCTGAGGTGGTTTATTTTTATTGTAAGTTGCGTGAACTTCATAGCCCATTTGTACAAGGAAATGTACTACATATTTACCAATCCAACCATTCCCACCCGTTACAAGGACTTTTTTCATGATTCAATCACTTCAACTTTAGGAATTGCCACAACAAACTTCCCACCCCATTCCTTTATAAATGAGCATTCTTTCATAATCTCTTCTTTTAAATTCCACGGTAATATGAAAATATAATCTGGTTTTGTGCGTATGATTTCTTCTATTGATTTTACGGGGATGCGAGTCCCTGGCAAAAATAGATTTTGTTTATAAGGGTTTTTATCGACAGTATAAGGAAGAAATTCTTTCCCGATGCCACAATAATTTAATAGAGTATTCCCTTTCGCGGGGGCACCATAACCGATAATTTGTTTATTTAAAGAGTGTACGTCAATAAAAAATTTTAAAATATCCATTTTTAATTGTTTCACTTCTTTAGCGAAAAGAAGATAGGAATCTAGTTTATCTAAACCGTAATCCATTTCTTTTTGCATAATATTTGATACGTTTTCACTTATTTTTGTATCTCTGTTGATATGCTGTATAAATAAACGTAATGAACCACCATGTGTGGGGAGTTCCTCTGCATCTATAATTTGCAAGTTATGGTGAGAGAAGATCTTTTGAAGACATATGAGTGAAAAATAGGAGAAGTGTTCGTGATAAATTGTGTCAAATTGTTTTAAAGATATGAGATTTAATAAGTGTGGGAATTCAATCGTTATACTGCCATTTGGCTTCAATAAAGTTTTTAAACCGGCGATAAAATCGTGTAAATGAGGGACGTGAGCTAATACGTTATTTGCAATAATTAAATCAGCTTGGGAATTTTCGTCTGTTAATTGTTTTGCTACATTGTTGCTAAAGAATTCTATTTTAGTTGGGATTCCTTTTTGAATGGCAATATTGGCAACATTTTTTGCAGGTTCAATCCCTAAACTTGGAATATTTTCTTTTTGAAAATATTGGAGTAAGTATCCATCATTGCTTGCAATTTCAATGACTTGTGAGTCTTTAGTTAATTTGAATCGTCCCATTGCCATTTCTACGTATTGTTTCGCATGCAATAGCCAACTTGAGGAGTAAGAGCTAAAGTATAAATAATCATGAAAAATATTTTGTGGGGATTCGAATTCATCTAGTTGGACAAGTAAACAATTATGACAAACGAACGTATGCAATGGATAGAAAGATTCCATTTTGTATGCATGTTCTGAGGTTATAAATGAATTTGCGAAGGGGGAAACACCTAAATCTAAAAAAGTGTACTTTAGTAATGTGTGACAAAAGCGACATTTTTTCTGATTCATTGTATAGCCTCCCTATAATTTTTTAAATGCATCTATTTGATCGTTTGTAAAGGATTCTATGTTTTCACCACATGCATATTTTTTGTACCATTCGACGGTCCAAGAAATAGAGTCTTCTATCGGTAGTTTTGGAGACCAACCAAGTTCAGACATCGCCTTTGTACTATCAAGTGTTAAGATGGGGGCTTCATAAGGTTGTAGAGTAGTAGGGAGCAGTATGTTTAATGGTTTATCCCAAAGCTTAATTACAGATTGAATAAGTTCATGAACTGTTATGTGAGTTTGATTATTTGGCCCAAAATTCCAAGCATCAATATATTGATCATTATCCCAAAGCTTCTCTGCTAAAAGGATATATCCGTGTAGAGGATCTAATACATGCTGCCAGGGACGAATTGCATGAGGATTTCTAATGTTTAATGTTGCACCATGTAAATAGGAACGAATAATATCTGGAAGTAATCGGTCTTCTGCCCAGTCTCCGCCGCCAATTACGTTTCCGGCTCTTACAGAGGCAAGTTTGGGGGAATACTCAAAGAAAGACTTTTGATAGGAAAGTGCTACTAATTCAGCGCAAGCCTTACTAGCGCTATAGGGATCATGCCCACCTAACCGATCGCTCTCTTTAAATGCTCGATTGCCTGTCCCGTCGTTTTCATAACACTTATCACTAGTAACATTAATCATAACCTGTACGCTGTCAACATGTTTTGCGGCTTCTAATACGTGCGCTGTACCTAAAACATTTACTTTAAATGTATCAATTGGATTTTTGTATGAAGCAGTGACAATCGGCTGTGCCGCTAGGTGAAAAATAATATTTGGTTTATTTTGTTTTATGACTTGTAATAAAGAATCGTAATCTGTAATATCCCCTGTAAATGAACGGCATTTTTTCATAGCGTTCGATTGTTCGAATAAATATGGTGTTGAGGAGGGAGGAGAAGAGTAGCCGGTTATTTCTGCGCCTAAAGAATGTAAAAAAAGTGTTAGCCAAGTTCCTTTAAAGCCAGTGTGCCCAGTAATAAATACTTTTTTCTTATGCCAAAAATTTGAAGAGTGCATTTTACCAAACCTTCCATGGAGCATAGTTACTTTCCCACAACTCTACTAATTTTTTCTTATCACGAAGTGTGTCCATCGGATGCCAAAAGCCTGTATGTCGATATGCTTCGAGTTCATTTTTAGCAGCTAACTGTACGAGAGTATCGGTTTCAAATACAGATGTATCATCTTTAATATAGTTGAAAACATCTGTATTTAAAACGAAGAACCCCCCGTTTATCCAGTTCCCATCTCCTAGTGGTTTTTCTTTAAAAGCTGAGACAGATGTGCCATTCATAATGAGAGAACCGAATCTACCAGGAGGTTGCACTGCAGTTACGGTGGCGATTTTTCCGTGCTTTTTATGAAATTCAGCAAGTTTTTTTAAATTTACATTACTTAATCCATCGCCGTAAGTGAGGAAAAAAGAATCCTCGTCTATATATTTTTGTATTCTTTTTACCCGCCCAGCAGTTTGAGTGTTTTCTCCCGTATCAATGAGTGTAATCTGCCATGGTTCTATATGATGAAAATGATTCGTAATGGTATTATCTTTTAAATGAATTGTGAAATCAGACATGTGTAAATTGTAATTCAGAAAAAATTCTTTAATAGCATAGCCTTTATATCCTAAACAAATAATAAACTCAGTAATTCCATAATAATGAAATAAACGCATAATATGCCAGAGAATGGGCTTTGTGCCAATTTCAATCATCGGCTTTGGTTTCAAATGTGTTTCTTCACCAATTCGAGTACCATATCCACCAGCAAGAATTACAGCTTTCATATCTGAAATCCCCCAGTTTAAAAGGTATTTTTTAATGGCCATATCAACAATTATTATATGAAGTGATAACAGGTCTATGAATAAAACACATGATAATTTGCATGAAAAAAGTAACCAAAATTGGTTACTGAAAACAAGGAAGTTGTATGACATCCCTGGAAAACAATCTGCAATAATAACATATGGCTTTACGGAGAGTTTTATAACGAAAAATATTTAATCTTCTCATAATGGACAAAACGGTTGCTTATATATGGTAGTAAAGAATCGTTTAGGAGGGGGATATTATTGCAACTTTAATCTCTCACTTTTATAATGAAGAATACTTGCTACCTTGGTGGTTAATGCATCATAAACAGATCTTTAATCATGGGATTTTAATTAATAGGGGTTCTACAGATCGATCGGTAGAAATGTGTAAAATATTTGCACCAGACTGGGAAGTGAGAACTTCAAAGGTACCTGAGTTTGATGCAGAACAAGTTGATAATGAAGTTATGGATATTGAAAGTGAAGTGAACGGTTGGAAGATGACTTTAAACACTACAGAATTTCTTTGTTGTCAAAATAAAACAAGCTTCTTTCATTCATTAAATGAGCTGCAAAAAAGAATGTATGCGATTCGAATGATTTTAATGGTGGATCCTTTAAATAATTATTATTCTAATCCAAGGTATTCTAAACCTCTAGTGAAACAGAGGTTTCATGGATATTTTCCACATGATCCATATCTTACCAAGAGTTGGAGATTAATTCATAACTATAAAAAGGGATACTATACACCAGGGAGGCATTCATCCGCTTATCCATTTGAATTGTATACCTTGCCCGCCCTTGTGCTAAAGTTTTATTTTAGTCCATGGAATGATCAAATAAAAAAAAGAAAGTTGCAAATTGCCCCGACTCTTTCGCAGCGTTGGAGTGCCTTAAAAACTTCCTATGGAACAACTTTAGAAGAATTGGAGTCAAAATTTATCGGTGTTGCAGCACACACACAAGACCTTCGTCTAAATCCAGTATATCAAGAAGTATTTTCTCAAAAATAGGGTGAATCGTATACAGGAGGATTGACATGAACGAAAATAATGTTAAAAAAATCTTATTTATTCGATCAGGAACTCCTTTTTATTTCCCAGCACTAGAAACAGCAATTTTTAATAGTCTACAAAGGGCAAGTAGCAATGTAATGATGGTACATATAGAGAAAGCAATAAAAACAGCAGTACGGACAAAGCCGGATTTTATTTTGGTATTGCATGGTTTAAGAGAAGAGTTTAATCAAATCATCCCTGAATTAAAGAAATTGGGCTTTACGACAGGAATTTGGTTGACAGATGATCCCTATTATATGGATTTAACCCAAAATATTGTTCCATATTATGACTACATATTTACTCAGGATTTAAATTGTATTAAATTTTATAGGAGCAGGGGATGTAAAAATGTTTTTTATCTCCCTTTAGCAGCGGATCATAACGTATATAAACCCGATTTTAAAGATAAGTCTAATCATTATGAAATTAGTTTTATTGGTACAGCGTTTAAAAATAGAATTGAATTCATTGACTCAATTTCTGAATATTTAGTTTGTAAGAACTTGAAAATTGTAGGATTTGGTTGGGAAAAATTGAAGAGTTATAAAATCTTGAAAGATAAGATAAAACTCTTGCCACTTGGTAAATATGAAGATGCGTTACAATATTATGTATCTACTAAAATTAATATTAATTTGCACCGTTCACCATATGATAAGGACATGAATAGTAATGCAGCAAATATTGCTGCATATTCAGTAAATAATAGAACATTTGAAATTAATTCCTCAGGTTCTTTTCAGTTAACTGATATACGTCCAGATATAGCGAAGCACTATATACCAAGTGTTGAAATAGAAACTTTTTGTAATCCACAAGAGTTTATAGAAAAAGCGGAATATTATTTAGAAAATGTAAAAGAGAGGAAGCAAATAGCGAAAAATGGGCTGATTAGAACTTTAAAACATCACACATATGATAAACGTGTCATACAATTATTAAACTATATTAATGAAATTGATAAGTATCCAAAGAAATAGGAGAGGGGTCACATAAATTCTAATAACGATTTGAATGATCGTCATGTTGTATTTTTCAGCTTAAGTGTATATCTTTTAAAAGGATATACCAAGTTCTTTTATTTAGATAATTACTTGAAACTTGAATTGGAAAGACATGATTTATGCCCCATTCCAACTCATGTATCTCATTTTCAAGTCCTGTTGGATAGAGTAAAAGTATCTTAAAGTTATTTTTAACAATATTTGATAAAATTAATTGTAACTCTAACGTTTCAGTCAAATCTCCGCCCCATCTAACAAATAAAATAGATTGAGAATTTTGCATTCTTTTGTAAAAATTATCAATCCTTCGATCTAATTTTTGTTTGAAATCTTGGTATGTGATAAACCAATCTTTATTTGAGATGATAGGGAAATCATGATAGGATGTTACGTTATATTTGATGTCTTTTACAATGTGAGAATAAACAGGTTGTATTACGCCATCATGAAAAAGAACATTTTTATCTGGCAATGCATGCATATTTTTCAAGTCCATAAAGTCTATAAAGTTATTTTTTAGTAATTTATTAATAGAAGAAAGGTCTGGAGACACAAACCAATCTAGAGGACCAGCATATTTACGTAGCCCATATTTTCTTAGATGGATAGCAGTATAACAATTGTTCCCTAGACTAATAACATCATCATATATCCCTTGAGCTCCTTTAATTTCCAATACAATCATCCTTTTCTTTATACAAATTAAAAGGTATTTGTATAACAGCTTAAAATAATGTATCCTCATTACATATATTTTTTGAGAAATGTAATATAAAAAATATTTATTTTATAGAATTAGGAAATCGTTTCCTCACGAATAATATATGTATGTATAAATATGAATGTGAAAATAGTTTAAAAAGATTTATACAACTTTAGGTTTGTTAGATATAGAATACAAGTTTCTATATTTAGATATATTCAAATAAGACTTCAACATAATTATTTTTTTAAACGGTATGTTGAAGTGAATTTGTATATTCTTGAGTGATATCAAGAATATCAAATGGTGAATATTTGGTATACCGATGTGCTTTCCTACCATTTTTTGATAGGTCTTCGAACAATCTGACAAGAATGGGAATCATGTCTCGACAGGATGTGAACAGCACATCGCGTATACTTGGAAAATAAATATATGTAATATATGTTGCCTTATATTTATTCACTGGTCTCTTTATGTTTCTTCTCCCAAATGAGCCTCCGCATTTTATAAGTTATACTGGCAATAAGACATAATGCAATCAACTGCCCGTACAAATGGCACTGGAATCGTTCGAGTTTTATCTTTTTAACCGCATGAATACCCAAAATAGATTTCTATGTTTTAAACGTTCACATTTTTGTTTAAAGTTCTTCTATTATCTTGTTGCAAACGCTTACTTGTTTGTGTATAATGAAGTCAAACTTAAAGGATTGTTACTGTTCGGCAGGCAAAACCTAAATTGATTCGAAGACTACTATTGCTATGTAGTTTTGGGGAATCAGTTTAGGTTTTTTTTATTATTTGTGATCACATTAGAAATAAAAAGAGGCGAACAAAATGAAAATCCATAAAATTTTAAATAATAATGTTGTTTGTACGATAAAAGAGAATAATAGTGAAATTATATTGATGGGTAGAGGTTTAGGATTTCAGAAAAAAGTGGGGGATACAATTGATGAATCTAAAATAGAAAAAACATTCGTTTTAGAAACAAAAGAAGTATCTGAGAAGCTTGCTACGTTATTAACTGAGATTCCTGTAGAGCATTTAGAAGTGACAGAGCAAATTGTACAATTAGCGAAAACTATTTTGCCGAGCCGTTTAAGCGAGTATATTTATCTTACATTAACAGATCACCTTAGCTTTGTGTTCACGCGGCATAAAGAAGGGATTGAGCTGAAAAATGCACTTCTTTGGGAAATCAAAAAGTTTTATCAAACAGAGTTTGAAATTGGTTTACGAGCTTTAGAGATTATTGAAAAAGAAACAGGTATTAGGCTTTCAGAGGATGAGGCTGGTTCGATTGCACTTCATTTAGTAAATGCTCAGCAAGGGGAACCAGAAATGCAGCAAACAGTAACAATGACAAAAATTGTTCAAGATATTTTAAATATTGTGAAGTATCATTATAAGATGGATTTAGATGAAAATTCATTTAACTATAGCCGATTTGTCACTCACTTACGATATTTTGCTCAACGTTTACTTCAGCATGAATCAAGCTCAAATGAAGATGACTTTTTATTTGAGCAAGTCAAACAAAAGTACAACGAAGCTTATCGTTGTACAGAGAAAATAGAAGAGTATTTACGTAGTAGACATAACACTCTTCTTTCGAAAGATGAAAAAATGTATGTAACGCTTCATATCCACCGTGTAACGAAGCGGGAATCAATTTGAATAAAATATAGGATTGTTACTGATTAGCAGGCAAAACCTAAATTAATTTCCATTTGCATGAAAATAATTTTGTGCAGGTGGGGATTAGTTTAGGTTTTTATTTTTAGAATGACTGAAAAAGGGAGGCGTGCATGCGATGAAATACGAACAATTAGCAAAAGATATTCTTAAAAATGTTGGTGGAACCGAAAATATAAATAGTGTGGTTCACTGTATTACCCGCCTAAGATTTCAATTAAAAGATGAGGGAAAAGCAAATACAGAAGTGCTGAAAAATATGGATGATGTTGTTACCGTTATGAAAAGCGGCGGACAGTATCAAGTTGTAATTGGCAATCATGTTGCTGATGTGTATAAAGCGGTTGTCACGGTTGGAGGCTTTCAGACGAAAGAGGATGAAAATATTGATGACCAAAAGAAAAGTAGTTTTATAGATATTGTTTCTAGTATTTTTACACCTGTTTTAAGTGTACTAGCCGCAACAGGGATGATTAAAGGTTTTAATGCGCTTATTTTAGCATTAGGCTGGTTAAGTCAAGAATCAGGAACTTATCAAATCTTAAATGCAGTTGGAGATTCATTATTTTACTTCTTCCCAATCTTTCTAGGTTATACAGCGAGTAAAAAGTTTCATGGTGCACCATTTATTGGGATGGCAATTGGCGGTGCGCTTGTTTATCCAGCTTTAGCTGGTTTAACAGCCGGGAAACCGCTTTATACATTATTTGCAGGGACAATGTTTGAATCACCTATTCATATTACTTTTTTAGGTATACCTGTTATTTTAATGAATTATGCGTCATCTGTTATTCCGATTATTTTAGCTACTTATTTTGCCGCTAAAGTAGAAAAAGAGTTAAAGAAAGTCATTCCAGATGTTGTGAAAACATTTTTAGTGCCATTTTTCACATTGCTGATTATTGTACCGATTACCTTTCTTGTCATTGGACCAATTGCAACATGGGCAGGTCAATTTTTAGGACAAGCTACACTATGGGCGTATCATTTAAGTCCGTTAGTCGCAGGTATTTTCCTTGGAGCGTTTTGGCAATTGTTTGTTATCTTTGGTCTTCATTGGGGTATTGTACCAATTGGATTTAATAATTTAGCAGTACATGGTGAAGATCCAATATTAGCTCTTATATTCGCTGCTTCTTTTGCACAAATTGGTGCTGTTCTTGGTGTTTGGATAAAAACAAATGAGAAGAAATTGAAAGAACTTAGTATGCCCGCTTTTATTTCTGGTATTTTCGGGATTACAGAGCCAGCTATTTATGGGATTACACTTCCGCAGAAAAAACCTTTCGTTATAAGTTGTATCGCTGGTGGTATTGGCGGAGGAATTCTTGGTGTATTTGGTACAAAGGCGTATATGGCAGGTGGCCTTGGAATATTTCAAATTCCAACATTTGTTAGTTCAAAAACAGGCATTACAGCGGGATTATGGGGATCTATTATTGCGATGATTGTTGCATTTGTATTAGGATTTGTACTTACTTACTTGTTTGGTGTAAAGAAAAAGGGACAATCTGTTCAAGTAAATCCTGACCAGACAAAACCATCTCAGCACGAGGAAGTTCATGCTACTATGAATAGTGAAGTCATTGTGAGTCCTTTTTATGGAGAAGTAAAACCGTTAAAAGATATTGAAGATGCAGCGTTTGCCTCAGGCGTTCTTGGGAAAGGGGTAGCGATTGAACCTTCAGAAGGAAAATTATTTTCACCAGTTTCTGGTACAGTTTCCGCACTTTTTCCAACGAATCATGCCTTAGGAATTACGACGGAAACAGGGGCGGAGCTTCTAATTCATATCGGGATGGATACTGTGAAACTAGATGGGGAATTTTTCTCTTCTCATATTGCACAAGGAGATCATGTTGAAAAAGGACAATTATTGATTGAATTTAACATAGCTGAAATTCAAGACGCAGGCTATATTGTGACAACACCAGTTGTTGTTACAAATCATGATCAATATAACGTAATGATAAAAGAGAAGGGTCAGGTGACACCTGAAGAATCTGTAATCGAACTAGAAGTGAAATGATTTTTGAAATTTCATATTGTTTAAAACGAGGGAAGACATATTGCATGCCCTTCCTTCGTTAATTATTATATAAAGGAGTTTTCATATATGGCTAAAGTTACGTTTCCAAAAGGTTTTTTATGGGGTGGGGCAATGGCTGCTAACCAAGCTGAAGGAGCATATTTAGAAGATGGAAAAGGATTAACAACAGTGGATCTCCTTCCAACTGGTGAAAAACGTTGGGATATTATGAAAGGAAATATCCAATCCTTTACACCGATGGAAGGAGAATTTTATCCATCGCATGAAGCAATTGATTTTTACCATCGTTATAAAGAAGATATTGCTCTGTTTGCAGAAATGGGATTTAAAGCGTTACGCGTTTCGATTGCGTGGACACGTATTTTTCCAAATGGTGACGAGAAACAGCCAAATGAAACAGGTTTGCAGTTTTATGATAATTTGTTTGACGAATTATTGAAATATGGAATTGAGCCGGTCGTGACAATGGCTCATTTTGATGTACCTGTTCATTTAGTCGAAACATATGGAAGCTGGAGAAATCGAAAGCTTATCCATTTCTTTGAAACATATGCAAAAACGATTTTTAAACGATATAAAGATAAAGTGAAATATTGGATGACGTTTAATGAAATTAATATGCTACTGCATTTACCTTTCGTTGGTGCTGGTTTAACTTTTAAAGAAGGCGAAAATAAAAAACAAATTCAATATCAAGCAGCACATCATCAGCTTGTGGCAAGTGCTTTAGCAGTGAAAGCGTGCCATGAAATAATACCGGATGCTAAAATTGGTTGTATGCTTGCAGCAGGAGCGACGTATCCATATACATGCAATCCAGATGATGTTTTACGAGCGATGGAACAAGATAGAGAATCATTCTTTTTCATTGATGTACAAGCAAGAGGTGAATATCCTGGATATGCGAAGCGATTCTTTAAAGATAATCACTTAGAGATTGAAATGGAAAAAGAAGATGAAGAGATTTTAAAAGCATATACAGTGGATTATATTGGATTTAGCTACTATGCTAGCCGAGCAGCAAGTACAGACCCTGAAGTATTAAAGGGCATTACAAGTGGAAATGTATTTGGCTCTGTTGAAAATCCGTATCTTGAAAAATCAGAATGGGGCTGGACAATTGATCCAAAAGGGTTCCGTATTACAGCAAATCAACTGTACGATCGTTATCAGAAACCGCTGTTTGTTGTGGAAAATGGTCTAGGTGCAATTGACACATTACATGCTGAAGAAGAGATTAACGATGAGTATCGCATCGATTATTTACGAAAACATATGATTGAACTTTCAGAGGCAATCCAAGATGGGGTAGAGGTTATTGGATATACAAGCTGGGGCCCAATTGACCTTGTCAGCGCTTCAACAGGTGAGATGAAGAAACGGTATGGATATATTTATGTTGATAAAGATAATGAAGGAAAAGGATCATTAAAAAGATTCAAAAAGAAAAGTTTTGATTGGTATAAACAAGTCATTGCAACAAACGGTGAAAGTTTAAACGCTTAAATCGTAAGAAAACCTGTGCCAAAAGGTCGTACAAAAGGCTCTTTTGGTGACAGGTTTTTCTTTTTTACACTATATGAATGATGCACGCTTCATTATCTGCGCTTCGATATGAGATGTTGACCAATCGAAAAAAGGGCGTACATATCATTCTACTATTCTAGTTCCATTTATAAACATTTGATATAATGTTATATTGATATTATATATGTATGATTTACATTTTTAAATTTACATAATCGTTCATTACTCATGAAAGAAAAGAGGTACAAAATAATGGGTACGAAAAAGACTGTAGCGATATCCACACTTGCTTTAGCGATGATTACGGGAGTTGATACGACTCATGCTCAAGCGGATGAACCTGCTCAAATACAGGATTCTATTAAACCAAGTGTAGATGAGAAAGTTTCTGAATGGAAACAAGCGAAGCAAAATGTGAAAGATAAAGTCTCTGAATTGAAACAGGAAAAGCAAAGTATAGAAAACAAAGTGGATGAATGGAAACAAGAAAAGCAAAATATAAAAGACAAAGTCTCTGAATTGAAACAGGAAAAGCAAAATATAGAAAACAAAGTAGATGAATGGAAACAGAAAAAACAAAATATAGAAGAGAAAGTAGGGGAAATCAAGCAGGCGAAGCAAAATGTGAAAGACAAGGTTTCTGAATTGAGACAGGAAAAGCAAAATATAGAAGAGAAAATCCCTGAATTGAAAGAAATCAAACAAAATGTGGAAGAGAAAATAGAGGCATTTAAGCAGTTAAAGCAAACGGCAGAAAAAAAAGTGACGGAACTGAAACAAGTAAAGCAAAATGTAAACGAGCAAGTGTCTGAATTAAAACAGTTTGTTAAACAGATGGAAGAGAAAGTGAACGAGCTAAAACAAATGAAACAAGCGATAGAAAATAAAATCGCTGAATGGAAACAGACGAAGCAGCCTGGAGTAGAAGATAAAGTCTCTGAATGGGGACAGGAAAAGCAAAATATAGAGAATAAAATCGCTGCATTAACAGAGGCAAAGCAAAATGTAGAAAAGCAAGTCTCTGAACTAGCGCAGAAGAAACAAGCGAAAGAGGAGAATCGCATTACCTTTTTTAAGCCGAAAACTGAAAATAGAGAACTTCCTAACGCCGGAGCGAGCGAATCTCATACAATGCCTTTAGGGGTGCTATCGATTTTAGGTGGAATTCTATTACTAGTGCGAAATAAAATGAAAAAAGTATTGTAAGCAACATATAAGAAAAAGAGTAGTTTCAAAAAATGAAAACTGTTCTTTTTTGTCTGTTTACTGTAAAGCGCTTTCGTTTTAATGTAGTTAATAACAATACGCTTTCAAATATATCATAACGGAAAGGGATATGGAACGCGACAGGAATTTTCTATGAATTCATCTAATGATGTAAACATGTGAAGAATGATTTAGGAAAACAACAAAACGAATAAGGGTGGAATAGCAAATGAAAAAAATTATAAATAAGCCGGAAACACTCGTCATGGAGATGTGCAATGGGATGGTCATGGCACATCCAGAACTTGAGTTATTAAAAAAGTATAAAGTAATTAAGAAAAAAGAAATGAATGAAAATAAAGTTACATTAATTAGTGGTGGCGGAAGTGGCCATGAACCAGCTCATGCTGGATTAGTTGGAAAAGGAATGCTAGATGCGGCAGTGTGCGGAGATGTGTTTGCTTCCCCTTCACAAATTCAAGTGTATCAGGCCATTAAAGCAACAGCGAGCAAAAAAGGTACGCTCCTTATTATTAAAAACTACAGCGGCGATATTATGAATTTTAAAAATGGTGCTCACTTAGCTACTGAGGATGGCATTCGAGTCGAATATGTTCGCGTAGATGATGATATTGCGGTAGAAGATAGCCTTTATACAGTTGGTCGCCGCGGTGTTGCTGGAGTCATACTTGTACATAAAATTGCCGGTGCAGCAGCAGAAGAAGGTATGGATTTAATGCAGGTCAAAGCTATAGCGGAAAAAGCAGTGGCGAATGTTCGTACAATTGGTATGGCGCTCACTTCTTGTACGGTTCCAGCTAGTGGTTCACCTACTTTCAAATTAGGTGAAGATGAGATGGAATACGGGGTTGGTATTCACGGAGAGCCAGGAAGAAAACGTGAAAAAGTTATGAGCGCAGATGAGCTAGCAATGCGCATGACAAATGATCTTTTGAAAGATTTAGAGCTAGACGAAGAGACTGAAATTGCTGTTTTAGTGAACGGTTTTGGCGGTACACCGCTTCAAGAATTGTATGTATTTAACAATGCAGTTACGAGAGAACTAAGTAAACGAAACATACGAATCAATAGAACGTTTGTTGGTAACTATATGACAAGTATTGATATGGCTGGGCTTTCTTTAACTATTATGAAATTGGATAAAGAGCTAAAGACATTGTTATCGAAAGAGTGTTATACGCCAGCGTTTCAAGTAGATGGTCTAGTGGAGAGGGTAGAATATATGCCTCTAGAGGAAGAGGAAGAAAAACAAGTTTCGTTTGAAGTAGAAACAGCGGAGAAACATGCGATAATTCAGAATGAGGTGCTTACGATAGACAATATGGTGTATCTTGTTGATAAAATGAGTGAAGTCATTATTCAAAATGAAATACCATTTTGTGAATTAGATACGCATGCGGGCGACGGAGATTTTGGAATGAGCGTTGCGAAAGGATTCAAGCAATTGAAACGTGAATGGAGCTCGATTTTGAAACAAGAGCCTTTCAATATTGGAACATTTCTAGATGCGTGCTCTATGGTCATTATGGAACATTGCGGCGGTGCTTCTGGTCCAATTTGGGGCGGGGCTTTTCGGGCTGCGAGTAAGGCTGCCGGAGAGCAAACAGAATTAACAGTTGGAGAAATGGCCAACATATTAGAAGCTTCCTTAAAGGGTATACAATGGATTGGAGAGCGCTCTTTCGGACGAGGAGCTGAGGTAGGCGATAAAACACTTGTGGATGCATTTGCACCTTGTGTACAGTCTTGGTTAGACAGTGCTACAAATGGTGTAGACTTTAAAACGGCTTTTGAAAAAGGAGCAGAGGCTGCAGTGAAGGGGGCGGAATATACAAAAGAAATCGTTGCTCGAATGGGTCGTGCTGGTACAGTTGGAGAACGCAGCTTAGGATATCCAGATGCCGGTGCCTATGCATTAGGAGTAATCTTTACGGAGCTTTCTCGTGCTTTAAGATCATAATATAAAAGATTGTCTAAAACATGTATGAATTGCTTATATGTTATGTTCCAATTTTAATTTTCGTGTAATAATAAAGATAAGAAATGCAAAAATATGATAGGAGAGTGTCAGTTATGATTGTAACAACAACAAATGAAATTCAAGGGAAAGAAATTATCGAGTATATTGATATCGTAAATGGTGAAGCGATTATGGGGGCAAATGTTGTCCGTGATTTGTTTGCTTCTGTTCGTGATGTTGTCGGTGGTCGTTCTGGGGCGTATGAGAGCAAGTTAAAAGAAGCGCGTGATGTTGCGATGGCAGAAATGAAAGAGCTGGCAAAACGAAAAGGTGCCAATGCAATTGTTGGTGTTGATGTAGATTACGAAGTTGTTCGTGATGGAATGTTAATGGTTGCGGTAAGTGGTACAGCGGTACGTATATAATAGAAAAAAGGAGGTCCCCTTATAGTAGGCAGCATTTGCTTACTATAAGGGGATTTTTCTTTTAAAAAATCAATTGTTTTTGTATTTAGATAATTTAATATAAATGGAATATACTGTAGACATAAAGGTGTAATATTACTTGTTCGATTAGTAAATAGAGAAGGGGATTGGAGAGAGTACAGTGTATTTTAAGAAATTTGTAGGTATCAGTATGGTAGCGGTGCTTACACTTGGGGGATGAGCGCTTGCAAATCATTAGAAAGTACAAAGGAAGTCAAACAAGAAAGCGCTTCGAAGGGGCAGAAAGAAGAAAAGAATCAAAAGAGTAAAAGTTATGAGATGACATTAGAAAGTGCAGAGTATACTTTACCTGAACGAGATTCAACACCTCTTAATGGACGAGTTCTGAAAGGGAAGGTAGGTATTAAAAATATAGGGAAAGAAGCGTTGAGATTCTCTCCAGACGATTTTGCTCTATATGTCAAAAATGAAAACGTATTCGAAATATGGTGAGGATAGACTTTCTTTTGATGTGGTAGATCCAGGTACAAAAGTATCTGGGGCTATATATTTTGATGTGAAAGAACTTGCAAATAAGGAAAAAGGATTGGAACGCCCTGCTAAAGCGTTAGAAGCTTACTTAAACGCAGGTTTTTACGATAAAGACGTAGATAAAATGAAAGACCTTACAGGTGAAGATGAAGAAAACTCCGATGATTAAAGTTTCACTTTATACAAATTAAGAAAAAAGAAGCAATGCTCAAAAGCGTTGCTTCTTTTCTTCTGTTAAGCAGATTGTCTTTTTACTTTTTCAAGTAAGCGAGCTAATATGTGGGCACGATAAGATTCTAGTTTTCTACCTTCATACGTGCGAATACCTAATTTTTTCAGTTCTTTTACGTACCAACCTTTACTTCCGAAATGCATAGTATCTCTCCCCTTCAAGTTATTTTTTATATTGCTTCTGATTTTTGGAGCGGGACATAGATGAAGGAAGTGAATTTCGTGTAAAATAGTTAACTTTGTTTCAAAAGACATATATACTAAAGGTAGTATATAACGAGGTGGACAGACGTGATTATAGAGAAGCACGAAATTCAAATTGACCAAATTACGAGCGGAAAGGTAAATATTTTTACCTTTTACCGAAATAGAAAGCAAATTGATGATCCGTTTTTAAAATTACAAGAACCATCGCTAACAGCTAACTACTTTTTCCATTTTCATTTGGACGTAGAAGGCTTAAGCATGTTGCAGGAAGAATTTCCAGGCATATATCCGTACGACGGGAATGGAACCATTCACGACTGGACGGAGAAAATGAAACAAGAGTTAACGCGCCAAATTCAAACTGGACAGTGGAATAGACGCGTGCGTATTGGAAATCGTATTCTTGATGTGGTATTTACGTGGTGTGATGAAGAGGTTGAATAAAAAAGAAGCGGAATTACGCTTCTTTTTTAGCGCTGGAATAAAATAAGCTTTCCTGCAGAAGATGTGCAGCGATGTGTTTTTTCATACAATCCTTTTTCTCGTAAGATAGCTTCTCCTTTTAATTTTGCTTCTTTTTCTGTTGCGGCCTCGAACGATTCATCTAATGCTTTAGAACCATCTTTTTCAAAGGCTGTTAGAACGTATACTCCCATGAAAATCCCCCTCCGATTTAAAATCAGAATCTTATAATTATTTTGTCATAAAACGGTAGAATATGCAAAGAAATATATGACATAGCGTGTTACAATAAAGTGAAACTTTTGAAACATAGAAAGGGTCGTTTGTTAGTGAAACAAATAAAGTTTATACATGCAGCTGATTTGCATTTAGATAGCCCGTTTAAAGGTATGGAAATGAGTGTACCAACCTCTATTTGGGAAAGAATGAAGCAAAGTACATTTCGATCATTTGAACGGATCATTGATAAAGCCATTCAAGAGCGCGTTGATTTTGTATTGCTTGCTGGTGATTTATATGATGCGGATACGAGAAGTTTACGCGCACAAGTATTTGTAAGAGAGCAGATGAAACGACTTGCGCAGTATGACATTTCGGTATATATCATTCACGGTAATCATGATCATTTAGGAGGAAGCTGGGCGGCGATTGAGTTTCCAGACAATGTTCATATATTTACTGAGCCATATGTGGAAGAAAAGTCATTTTACAAAGATGGAGAACTTCTTGCTTCTATTTATGGTTTTAGTTATTTACAGCAGGCAGTAACAGATAATATGACAGCGCAGTATACGAAAATGAGCGATGCACCATTTCATATTGGGCTGCTTCACGGCAGTGTAGAAGGGGATGCAGAGCATAACCGTTATGCACCATTTCAAATTCGTGAACTGAAAGAAAAAGAATTTCATTATTGGGCACTTGGCCATATACATAAGCGTGAGATATTGGTAGAGAACCCACCTATCATTTATCCAGGGAATATACAAGGGCGTCACCGAAAGGAAGCGGGTGAAAAGGGTGCATATCTTGTGGAAATGACAGAGCAAGAGACAAGGTGTTCGTTTTTTCACACAGCGGATGTTATTTGGGAAGAGATTGAACTTTCAATTGAGGGACTTGATACTGTTGATGATTTTATGAAGGCTGCTTCAGAAGTGTTGCAGAAACAGCGAAAAGTTGAAGAAGGAATTTTTTTAACTGTTAGTTTGACAGGACAAGGTCCGTTGTCTTCGTATTTACGTGATGAAAAACGTGTTGAAGAGATTTTTCATATTTTAAGTGCTGGAGAAGAGCGCAAAGATTTTGTTTATGTGATGAAGTGGAAAAATGAGACAGCTTCCTTTGCAGAAATCCAGCAGTTAAAGGAAGAAAATCATTTTGTTGGGAGCGTATTGCAAGAGTTAGAGTCTTTTACAAACATGGATACAATCCTTCAAACGATTTGGACATCGCCTGTTGCCCGTAATGTCATTGAGCCGTTTTCAGATGAGGAACAAGCAGAGATTCAAAAGGAAGCAGAAAATATTATATTAGAGCAATTATTCCAGCAAGAGAGGGATACAAAATGAGAATTGAAAAACTCCATATTTATGGCTATGGAAAACTAGAAAATGTAGAAATGGATCTTTCCTTGTTGACGGTGTTATATGGTGAAAATGAAGCGGGAAAATCAACGATTCGTTCGTTTATAAAAAGCATTTTATTTGGCTTTAAGATGAGGGGACAAAAGCGTTATGAACCGAAAGAAGGCGGTAAGTATGGCGGAGCAATTACTGTGATGACGAAGCAGTATGGTCGGCTAAAAATCGAACGCCTTCCGAAAACAGCAAGCGGGGAAGTAACCGTTTATTTTGAAGATGGAAAAATGGGTGGAGAAGAAGTGTTACAAGCTATCACAAAGGGGATGAATGAGCAGTTATTCGACTCTGTTTTTTCATTTGATATGCACGGTTTACAAAATATTCATCAGCTCGGCGAAGCGGAAATTGGAAACTATTTATTTTCAGCAAGTGCGGTTGGAAGCGATGCGTTATTGCGACTGGATAGAAAGCTAGAAAAAGAAATGGATCAGCGCTTTAAACCAAATGGTCGTAAGCCTGAGATTAATGCATCACTGCAAGAGATGAAGAAACTGAAAGAGAATTTGAATGAGTGGCAAGGAAAGATTGGTGCGTATGAAAAACATGTGAAGCAGCTCAAGGAGAGTGAAGAGAAACTTGTTCAAATTCGCCATGAAAAAGAGCGAGCAGAGCAGCGCAAGCAAGATTATGAAATATTGTCAGCACTTCAGCCACTTATGATTGAAAAACGAACTTACGAAATGGTACTAAAAGAGCAGCTGGGGCATTTTCCTGTTTCGGGTATAGCGCGCTATGAATCGATAAAAGCAAAACTTGAACCGCTTCATATACAGCTAGATACACTTCAAGAAAAGATGGACATGGCACAATCGAAAATGAAATCGCTGCAAATAGATGATGCGCTTTTGCGAAAAGAAAGTGATATCGAAGCACTTCGCATGCAGCACATATCATATGAAAATGCACGTCAAGAAATGCGAGAGATGACGAGCCGTATTCAAAATATAAGAGAGGAAATAGAAGAATTACAACATCAAATTGGTGCTAGTTTTGAAGAAGAAAGTGTACGCTCTTTTGATACAAGTCTTGCGGTAAAAGAATTGATTACACAAACGATTCAAAAAGCGAGAGAATTAGAAGTGCGAAAACAGGAGTTAGATCGAAACTTTCAAGTAACGCAGGAGCAATTAGAAGAACAAGAAGAACATATCGCATACATTCGAAAACAAATGTTGTCAGAGGAAGAAAGACAAGCGCTTATGGAGAAAGAAAAATCATTTCAAGGTGGAATCCATATAAGTGCAGAACGTATGCAGCGTAAATATGAAGAAAGAACAAGAGGCACGTTTGAGAAGAAAAAGCGCTGGCAGAAAATTTGTTTTCTATTATTACTAATGAATATAGGGGTTTTACTAACGAGTGTATTTTTAGATAATCGAACTTTGTTATTTACAAGCGTCATTTTCTTTGTATTGATTGTACTGGCATTTGTTTTATATAAAGACCCAGCTTCAGACCGCTTGCAAGAAGAACTGTTAACACTTCAGCAAAACAGTGAGGGGCGGCAAAGTGAAGAAGTTATGTCCATTCGTTATAAGTTAGAAAAAGATGAAGAAATGCGCAAAGTATTTGAGCGAGAAGCTTATAAATTGCAGCAAATAGAAAGAAGCTATGAAAAAATTGTGTCGGCATATGAAGATTGGGAAAGAGATACGTTTCGTGTAGGGGAGCAAGTAGAGGGGTATAAAAAACGTTATCATTTCCCAACCTTTTATACGCATGCGCATCTATTGCCGGCATTTGAGCGAATGGAAAAGATGCAACAATTGTACCGAGAATTAGGAAAGCAGCTTGAGCGAAAAGATGTATTATATGAAATGATTTCGCAATTTGAACATAAACTAGAACATGTTTTGGCAGGAACAGATTTTGATGCACTTCTGAAAATCACTCATCGTATTCAGCAGGAAAAAGAAAAAGTGCAAGAACTGAAACAGTGGCGAGAGAAGCTTGCGGAGTGGCAGGAAGAACATGCAGCCTTACAGCACCAAATGAAGCAGCTTCAATCTGAAAGAGATGGATTATGGAACATGGCGGGAGTTCAGGATGAGGAATCATTTTTAGAAGCAGGGATGCAAGCAGAAAAACGTGAAGATGCAGAGAAACAATTACAGCACCTCTTACCACAAATTGATATGTTAAAGCAGCGCTTAACATATTTATCTTTAGAAGAGAACTATCAAGTAGATGGTTATGAAGACAAATTAAGAGAAGAAAGGCAGCATATACAAACACTTCTGTCGCAAGAAAAAGAACAAACGGAGCGCATTGCAGAGTGCCGCGTAGAAATTGCAAATTTAGAAAAAGGTAATACGTATGGGGATTTATTACATGAATGGGAAATGAAAAAGTCGCATGTACGGGAACAAGTGAAAAAGTGGGCGGCATATGCGGCAGCCAAATCGGTGTTAACGAAAACGAAGCAATATTATCATGAAGTGCACCTTCCGCGCATTTTACAAAAGGCGGAGGAGTATTTTGTTTACTTAACAGGTGAGAAATATAACAAAATCTTTTCACCGTCAGCAACAGAGCCATTTATCGTTCAGCGCAGTGATGGACTTCGTTTTTACAGTTATGAGCTTAGTCAAGCAACGGCGGAGCAACTCTATTTATCACTACGTTTTGCGCTTGCTCATACGTTTGAACATCATTATCCATTTATTATCGATGATAGCTTTGTTCATTTTGACGCGGTTCGGACAGAGCGGACAATCGCGTTAATGAAAGAGATTGCAAAGAAGAGACAAGTCATCTTCTTTACATGCCATGCTCACTTATTATCGTTCTTTACGGAAAAACAGATGATAAAATTAACGCCAGAGCGTAAAGAAAATAGAGTGTAGTGTGCTATACTAAAAGTACTTAAGTTGGTGGAGGAATCAGGATGAAAAAGAAAATTGCAGAATATGAAGTTGGTGAACAAGTCGATCTTTTCTTGCTTATTAAGACAGCAACAAAAGGAATCGCAAGTAACGGGAAGCCGTTTTTAACAGTAATCTTGCAAGACCAAAGCGGAGATATTGAAGCAAAGCTATGGGATGTATCACCGGAAGTGGAGAGACAATATACAGCGGAAACAATTGTAAAAGTAGCTGGTGATATTCAAAATTATAAAGGACGTATCCAGCTTCGTGTTAAGCAAATCCGTGTTGCAAATCCGAATGAAGTAACAGATATCTCAGACTTTGTTGAAAAAGCACCAGTGAAAAAAGAAGATATGGTGGAAAAAATTACGCAGTACATATTTGAAATGAGAAATCCGAACATTCAGCGTCTAACAAGACATTTATTAAATAAGCATCAAAATGATTTCTTAGATTATCCAGCAGCGACGAAAAATCATCATGAGTTCGTATCAGGACTTGCTTACCATGTTGTATCTATGCTGGATTTGGCGAAAGCAATTTCGACGCTGTATCCATCTTTAGATAAAGATTTACTCTATGCAGGTGTCATCTTGCATGACCTTGGTAAAGTTATCGAGTTATCAGGTCCAATTTCGACAACATATACATTAGAAGGAAACTTACTCGGTCATATTTCAATTATGGTGAACGAAATTGGAAAAGCAGCAGAAGAGTTGAAAATTGAGGGAGAAGAAGTATTAATCCTTCAGCACATCGTCTTATCTCATCATGGAAAAGCAGAGTGGGGAAGCCCCAAACCACCATTAGTAAAAGAAGCGGAAATTTTACACTACATCGATAATTTAGATGCAAAAATGAACATGATGGACCGCGCTCTTGGACGCACAAAACCAGGCGAATACACAGAACGCGTCTTTGCGCTTGATAACCGTTCGTTCTATAAACCGAAGTTCCAAACGTATTATGACAAGTAATGTTAGTTAATAATTACATTTACTTGCCCACGTGATTTTAAAAAGGGATTATATTGGTTTACGGCAGTTTTCTCTATAGATTTAGTTAGATGTAAATAAATCTATAGAGGAATGCCCGAACCATTCCGATACATACTTACAGATTTGCATCATTTTGTAATAGATGTATAGCGTGGTTGTGTTTTAACCCGTACAATGTGATGGGGCTAAAACTTTTACTTTATCTCCTCCTTCTTCCTATTTATTTATGAGCGAAAAGATATGAGAAAATACTTTCATAATACTTAGAAGTTTGAAACTGCTAAACTTAGTATAAACATCAAAAATGGCTTGCACACATTCAAATGACGAAAATCGTTGCATTTGATTATAAACATATAAACAATGTTGTTGGTATTGACTTAGGAATCAACTTTCTTGTTACCACTTTTCCCTTCAAAAATTTTTGTATGCCCCCTACAAACTCTAATTGATTACCATAACGTTTATGAATGTAGCTCTTCATATATTCTTCCCAACTCTTACCTTCACCTGTAATAAGTAATACTTTTTTATTTTCCAATTCCGACAGCGTAAACCACCGCTTTTTCTCAGCAATCAGTGGTTTTATACCAAAGGGAACGAAGAATAAAGCCTTAAAGATCCGTTGCTTATTATGAGTTGATTGCGAATCTTTTATTATATGCAGGTGCTTTGAGAGTATCTAACGTATAATTATGGTTTACAATTTTCTCAATTGGCCTTTCGTGCTTATGGGAAAATCTGAATATATAAAATATTTATAAGAAGGAAAACGAATTGCTTTAAGTTCATCAGGAAAGGCTCGTTATGTGGATTCGTATAAATACTACATATAAACTACTCATTGCTCTAGGTAAACTACTGAATAACTCCATACAAACTCCAGATAGTGTCTATAGAATAAAAAATATCAAGGAGGTTAGAAAAAATGAATTTTATAAAACGCGCAATTCTAAGTATGAAAAAACGAAAGGGAACGTCATTCATTTTGTTAGGTGTCTTTTTAATTGTTACAAATTTAGTGTTGGCAGGATTTACAATTCAAAACGCATCAAAAAAGGCAGCCGAATCAGCAAGAAAAAAACTGGGCACAGATGTCACTTTGAGTTTTGATTATGATAAGGCAGAAAAAGCAAGGGGAACTGGAGGAATGCCTCATCCACCAAACCTCAATGCAAAATTAGCAAGTCAATTAGGAAAATCTCAATATGTAAAAGACTACAATTATACAGCAACTACGCTAGGCATTCCGGATGGTTTTAAATTAGTAGGATCTTTAGAAGAACAGGAAGGACCTACAGAGAAGAAGAGTATAAAAGGAGACGTAGATTGGAACTCTTCTTTTGTCATAGAAGCAATTCGTAAGATTTCTCTAGAAGAAAGTTTTAAAAATGGAAAAAGTAAAATTATTGATGGGAAACCTATTACAGAAAAGATGATAGATCAGAATGTCATTTTGATGGAAAAACGTTTAGCAGAACAAAATAAATTGAAAATAGGAGATAAGGTTAAAATTCGATCAGGCGAAGATAAGAAGAAATCTCTTGAAGCTGAAATTATTGGTATTTATGAAACAGAGAAGCAGGCATCAATAATAGGTGGAAGTGTCTCACCTATGATGGAGCCAGCTAATAAAATATATATGCCACACTCTACTTTAAAAAAATTAGAAGCAGGGCAAAAGGCCAGTAGCTCCGTGATGCAAGCTGTGTATTATTTGAAAGACCCAAAAGACATTGATGCATTTAGACAAGAAGCAAAACAATCGGATATTGATTTTAATTATTTTAAGTTAGATGCAAATGACGCTTTGTACAAAAAAATGATAAATCCTATTGAAAATATTTCTTCTATCTCTCAAATGATTATCTATATTGTATCTATTGCGAGTGCTATTATTTTGGGGTTAATTATTATGTTATCGATTAAAGCACGTCGTAAGGAAATGGGGATTCTATTGTCTATTGGAGAGAAAAAATGGAAACTAATAGCGCAGTTCATAGTAGAAGTAGCATGTGTTGCTATTTTAGCATTTGGATTATCCATAACAACAGGATCTAAAGTTTCGCAATTAATGGGAGATATTTTGCTCTCAAATGAAATCGCTACAGCAAGCGGAGAAGAAGATGAAAATGATAAGACAATATTTGTTGGAGCTGATGGTTCTGTACAAGAGACCAAAAAAGCAGACCCAGTTGATAAAATTGATGTAAATGTAACAGGAGAGGATTTAGGGAAAATGGGGGGGATTGGATTAACTATTGCTATATTAGCAACTATACTTCCAGCCTTATCAATTCTACGTTTAAACCCGAAACAAATCCTGTTAAAAGATGAATAAGGAGGATCAGCATGGAGACAATTTTACTATTTAAGAACTTAACTTATTATTATGAAAGTGACGAAAAAAGAGTAACGATATTAGATAATGTTACTTTTTCTTTTCAAGCAGGGCATTTTTACACAATCTTAGGGCCGTCTGGATCTGGTAAAACCACAGCGCTTAGTTTAGGCTGTGGTTTGGATACACCAAAAAGTGGCTATGTACTATATAGGGGGAGGGACATTCAAAAGATTGGTTTGGATCGATACCGTAATCAATATGTATCCGTGATTTTTCAATCCTATAACTTACTTACCTATATGACCGCTCTTCAAAATGTACTAACGGCAATGGAAATTACAGGTGTTAAGGTGCAAAATAAAAGGAAAAGGGCATTAGAATTGTTAGAAAAGGTAGGCCTTACAGAAGCAGAGGTGAATCGTAATGTTCTGCAATTAAGTGGTGGACAACAGCAACGCGTAGCAATTGCTCGAGCACTATCTTGCAATGTAGAGTTACTTATTGCTGATGAACCAACAGGGAACCTTGATGAAGAGACAGCACAAGAAGTGATTCGATTGTTTCAGGAGCTTGCTCATCAAGAGAATAAATGTGTTATTGTTGTAACACATTCACGAGAAGTGGCAGAACAATCGGATCGAACCATTTACTTACGCCAGAAGAGATTAGTAGTAAAAGATATTAATAATCCTTAAAAAATAGGGAGCTGTCCCAAAAGCGGTTATTTTTTTGATTTTCTTCCTCAAACGAGCATTTTTTCTGCCTGTTTGAGGAAGTTGTGGGCTATGGCAATCATCCAAAACTCAACCGTCCTTAATTTGTTGGAATGTATGCTGGATATTTTGTTGAAGTTTCTCTTCTATAGTTATCTGTTGCTTTTCTCCATACGAAAGAATATTTATCTTTCATTCGTTCTGAACAAATGCGATTAATCGTTCGAAAATCCGGCATTTGTTGCCTAGATCGCTACACCATTGGTAAGTGTTCTCGTAATGATTTGGCAATATCACGGCAAGAATAGATTTTTTGCGTATATGCATAGAGAATCACTTTTGTCATCATTTTCGGGTGGTAGGAACTACGGCCACCCCCTTGATAACGAGAAAAGAATAGATTATCATTGACTTGTTCTACCATCTCATGGATTATGATTTTCGGGAATTAAATCGCTATAATCCATTGGTAGCATCAGTTGCCACAGGTTATAATGAATGAAAGTAGCTGAATGGTTACTCATAAAAAAAGAAGGGCTATCCCATAAGCCGGTTTCACCGACTTATGGGATAGCCCCATTTTTTACATATTGGAATGTTAATGAAAAATTGCACCCCATTTTCTATATTGCTTATAGAATACGAGATACCTAGCGTTTCGAAAATTTGTTTGACGATATAAAGACCTAAACCACTCCCTCCCGTATTTCGACTTCTTGATTTTTCGACCCGATAAAATGGTTTGAAGAGATGTTGTATATCCTCTTCTTTAATCTTTACACCTGTATTGATGACCTGCATTTGAATTTGATTTTGTTTAGCATTGCTGGATAATTTTATATAAACTTTCTCTTTAGGTGGTGAATACATCACTGCATTATGAATAATATTTTTACAGGCTTTTTCTAAGAGAACAGGATCTGTAAAAATAAACTCGTTAAAATCAATTTGCTTTTTAATTTGAATGTCCTTTTGAGAAGCAAAAAATCCGAGATCTTTAGTAATTCTATCTATTAATTTTGATAGCTTTACTTCTTTTAATTGTGGTTTAAAGGTGTGTTGTTCTAATTTTGCCATACTTAAAATTTCGTGAACCAATCGCTCCAGATTTTCAATAATTTGATGATTTTTCTGTAAGTATTGGTTACGATCTTGATACGGGCCAATATTATATATCATTCCTTCTACGTATCCTTTCATAACCGTTAGCGGAGTCTTTAATTCATGTGCTACCGTAGCAAAAAATTCTCTTCGTTTTGCTTCTACTTCTTTTTCTTTTTCAATATCGCTTTTTAATTGCTGATTTGCTCTTTTTAGGTTGAGCATAGCCTGCTGTAAATTAATGGACATATCGTTCAAACTATTAGATAATTCCCCTAATTCATCTGTGGAACGAACTTCTATTTTTTCTGAAAAATCTAATTTCGCCATTTTTTGTGCACCTTCATTAATATAAATGAGAGGCTTTGTAATTAACCTTGAATAGAAATAAGCACTTCCTATACCAATCACAAGTACAATGATACTAATATAGGGAAGAAAACGTACCAAGACCTGTGATGCTTCATCAATAGGTTGAAATGTTGCGAATACCATAAGTATTAAGTTAGCATCTTGGAATTGAATGGGTACCGTAACATCATATAAATTACGAGTGGTATCTGAGCTACCTATGGGTCTTACTTTTTCAATAATGATTGTTTGGCTATCTTTTGGAACGGAAGGAAATGAAGGAGAATAAATAACTACACCTTCTTTATTTTGAAGATAAATCAATACGTTATTTTTTTCTGCATATTCATCAAGAAGTGGCAAAGCATCTTGAAACGCAAGGTTTTTAGATTTACCAATAATTTCTTCTATCCCTGTTTGAAGCTGGTCTGTTTTGTATTGCTCATAAAATGTAGGGAGAAAGAAGTATAAAGTTAAATAAATTAAGGCGGCAAAAGTTAACAAAATAAGAGATGTAGTTATAAAAAGCTTATAGGTAATCTTCTTCATCTTCATAATTTTTACCATCTTACCCATCGATTTTATAACCAATGCCTTTTACTGTTTTAATGTAGGGCGTATTTAATTTTTTTCGTATGTTTTTAATGTGTGTATCAATGATACGAGTTTCTCCATAAGGTTCATATCCCCAAACCCTTTCTACGATGTTTTCTCTGGTGATGACTTTTCTCTTATTTTTTAGTAGTAGTTGTAGAATTTCAAATTCTTTTGCTGTTAAAGAAATTTCCACTTTATTTACATATACCTTATATGTATCACAATCGACATGTATTTCTTTAAAAGATAAATGATTATCTGTACGCTCGCCATAGCTTCTTCTCAGTACTGCTTCGACTCGCCTGATGAAAACATGAAAAGAAAAAGGTTTTGTAATATAATCATCTATACCAAGATCGAACCCCTTCATTTGGTCTTGTTCTTCTTCTAAGGCCGTTAGTAAAATAATTGGTATATTTGACTGGTTTCGAATTATATTGGCAACTTCAAATCCATTGAGATTTGGCATCATCACATCTAAAAGAATTAAATCAAAGGGGTGTTTATTAAATTGTTTCATGCCCTCTAGTCCATCTGATGCAACTGTAACAATATACTGTTGCGTTATTAAAAATTGCTTAATTAGTTCTTGAATTTCTTCATCATCTTCTATTACAAGAATATGATAATTCATTATAATATCACCTCTTGTATTCAGTATATCCGTAGTATCTGTAGTTTGATATGGAATAGGAGAATGGAAAGAACTTTATATCTGTGAGATTTACACCCATTCTTCTTTAAAAGGTGACACAGGAGGATTTGAACCTTTGTTATTTCGTGGGTGTTTCTCTGAATAGCTTGATACAAAAAAGATAGATGTTTGTTTTGTGCAAGTGCGGAAAAATGCAAAAGGTTACAGCGAACAGTGCAGAGGCTAACAGTTCAACTTTTTAAAGGGAATAGATAACGCATCGCGTACACAATCGCTTTCCGCTGTAAATGATGTGGGCATGATAAAGCAAGCGATTTATCATGCTTAAATCAATCAGTGATCACTAAATATCCGATTCCATCACCTAATTTCTAAATTCGAAGTAACAATCACCCTTTTTTGCTTATAACAGTCAGCGAAAATATAAAATAGGCACGCCGCATTTATGACCTTTATAACTGAGTTAGTCAAAGTAGAAACTCCATTCCTGTTTTCAGCATCATAAAAAATAAAATTCTACTACTTAATTAAAATGATAGATCCTTCCCCCTTTTTTTAACAATCTTGAAAATCAGACAGAGAAAAGAAATCTCAATCTTTTTATCAACGCATATATAAATATATTCTCACATATTCAGAAGTAATGACAGTTTGAAAATTCCCTTTTTCAAATGTAAAAAAGACCTCCAAATTGACTTTTTCACTCTGAAGTAAGTTGAAAGAGCGAATTACGAGAGTTAGTGACCAATTCAGATCATTTCCCTTTTTACATCAAGAAATAGATAAGATGCTGTAAGAATATGAGCCGTCTGAATATCATATAATTTATCCCGCTATTTTAGGGCAGCCCGATTGGTGAAGGCTCATAATCAGTGGGGATGAAGAAAACCCCCGCTGATTAAAGTGTCACTTTATATTTAACCGAAAAACTTTGAGGCCAATTCATCTCCCGCCTGCTCACTTCGCGTCCTTGAGGAAGGAATCTTCTTGGATAAAATGATAAAACTTATTATTTCATCTTTTAATATTAAAAGTTCGTGGAACGATAAATATGAATATTTGAATAAAAACTTACAATTCATATACTTAATTTTCTAAACTAAATCATATTAAATTGATTTATCTTTTGGTATCCAAACTTGTTTGACGCTCTAGTATTGAAAATGAATGCCGAAGTAGAAACCTTAAAATAAAAAAAACGTCTAATGAGTATCAAAAATTCTAACTTGATTCCCTCTCATTTTTAATATAGTCTGTATCTTGAGTCTGTATCTTGACAAGGAATTCCATTTAAACTCATTATTTTCACATTAGATACATACGTAACATATAGTTTACTTATGATTGCAAATAAAATATGTTTCGCATAGAGAAACGTTGCTATCCAAAAATGTCAAGAGCCCCCAATAGGTCAACAGGGACGGGTGAATTAAGACGCATCTTAATGTAGATGGTTTTAAACTTATTGCTGTACAGTGTTAAACTCAATAAGCGGGGTTTTTATGATAAAACGAACCGTTTATTTTTAATATAAATATTACACAAAAAGAAAGGGTGCATCTTTGTGAAAAAAAAATGGGTCTATCAAAATAAAATAAAAGTTATTTTAGGTATGTTAACTTTTATTTTATTTTTAGGGGGAACGTATATATATTCTAAAATTCAAAATTTTGGTGAAAGAACATATCAAGAACTCGAAAGAGGACGAAAATCCATGAAAAGAGAACATAAAATCTCCCCTTTAAAAGATAATGTTTCTGTTTTAATCATGGGAGAAGACAATAGCGAAACCAGAGAAGGAGAATATGGAAAGAATGCAAGGACAGATGCATTAATGGTTGCTACGATTAATAAAGAAACTTCTGCAATCAATTTGTTAAGCATTCCACGTGATACTCGTGTCTATATACCTATAAAATCAAAAGAAGATAAAATTGCACATGCACATGCATTTGGTGGCATAGATAGTACAGTAGATACTGTTGAAAAGTTTTTGGATATTCCTATAGATTATTATATTAAATTTAATTTTGATTCCTTCTTAAATCTTATTGATACAATTGGAGGAATTGATGTAGATGTTCCGGTCACATTTACAGAACAAGATAGCAAAGACCAAGCTGATGCTATTCATTTAGAAAAAGGATATCAGCATTTAAATGGTGAACAGGCTCTAGCCTTGACTAGGACACGCCATATTGATAATGATTTTATGCGTGGGCAACGCCAACAATTAGTTATAGAGGCGATTGCTGAAAAACTATTAACCATAAAATCATTAAATAAGTTTAATAGCATATTGGATGAAATTAGTCCACATATGTCTACCAATCTATCCACAACAGATATATTTTCTATTGCTAAAACCATGATGGATCACCCACCTAAAATTAACAAAATGCAAATAAAATGTAGTGATAAATACATAGATGGTATATACTATGCACAACCTAATAAAGAAAGCGTTCAGCAAATTTCAAAAAATTTAAAACAGGAATTACAAAAAATAGAACCTTAATTATATTACGAGGGTGTCCCAAAAAAGTTATGGGACACCCTTTCCCGGTACTATATATACATGTACAACAACAATAAACCTATATACGGTATTTCGTTTGATGGAAAGTACCCTTTTGGAAATCTGTTTTTGTAATCCACGTTGTGACCAACTTGCGTGTAGACTTTGATGCGCTTGCACATGCGTCTCATCTTGATAGAGAAGAACCATGTTTAATCAAGGGAATTGGATCTCGGACGAGTATAACTTAAATTCCCCCCCAAGCATGTGTAAAATGTCTGTAGTCGATATCTCTATATTATACGTACGAGACAATTTAATCCTAATTCTTTCGTAAGACGCTACACTTTTTATCCCGCTATTTTAGGGCAGCCCGATTGGTGAGGGCTCATAATCAGTGGGGGATGAAGAAAACCCCCACTGATTAAAGTTTCACTTTATGATTTCCTTTGTGTCCGTGATTCGAAGGTGATGGAATGTTAAAGGTTGTAGCGCGCTCTCTAATAGACGCCCCTTGTTCATTCATATAATGGAGTGCGTCTAGTTGATACTAAAAAGTGTATGATGTATAGCTTTTTTAAACGCTTTTTCTCCGTGAAATGGATACGATAGAATCTATGTTCGAAAGACAGGGGGGGGTAGAATTTGTAATATTTTTTGGCTTTCTTTGCCATTCAAATAACGTTTTCCGGTTTCTATTTTCTCTTCAACTGTAAATTTACTTATAAGAAAAAACACCCCAATGGTTAGACTGTGTCTAACCATTGGGGTGCACTCCACATTTGGGAGTTCCAAATGAGGGGAAAAGGAAAAATGTTTAAAACTTGTTGAGGGGATGATGATATCTTCTCATAAAAACATTGTGTAGAACACTACAAAACTTTCCTTTTACAAAAGAAAAAATAAAATGTATTCTATTCATTTACTGTGATAAAATCTAAGTTCGCATATAGGTTATTTAAAATCAACAATTAAGATATCTAATTGAGAAAAATGTTTTAGTCAATCTCAGCACTGTTATCAGTTCCCGACAGAATACTTCCACTTCAAAGAATGTGTAGAGCATAGCCTAATGAGTAAGTGGGAGAGAAATGTCGATTGGTATTAGCCAACATCTTTGCTATAGAACGAATTCAAGCGTGGTTGCTTGTTGGGTAAATAGAACTTGCCTGGTGGCTGTCGTTCGCCTACACCATTCGAAAGTCGCAGAAAGGATAAACTATCAAATCTGTGGCACGAAAACCAAGTGTCAGACCAAAAACAAGACGGCAAATACCATGCGAATTTCGTATTAACCGTAGGAATTACGGGGATAGTCTACTAAATAACCGATGGGTACATCGGTGTTCGTAGGAACCTTCCACTTCAAGCGTTAGTTAAGTGGGGGGGAGTTCAAAAAAGTATCATTTAACTGGCAAAGAATAATATGTTATAGGAGGGGAAAAATATGAAGTTTTTTTTAATCCTTTTTGGAATTTTTCTTATTGCTATAGCTTTAATGTTTGGTGGAATTGCTTCTGTTATAAAAGTGGTAAAGCGGTATTTGCTAAGTTCTAAATAATATTTTGTAGGTAATAGAAAAGAGAGATGATTGCTTTTAAAAGTGAAGCTCTCTTTTTTTATGAAAGCAGTTTATAATATGCGATGATATAGAATGTTATAGAGTGATATAGTTCTATATAGAGTAAAACGGGGGAATTGTATGGTGTGTATTCTTTGCACCAGGCCCCTTGAGATGACGGTTTTTATTAAACTAGATTTTCGAAAAGAATTCTCCCACTTCAAGGAATTTGAAGGGCAATAGCCGAGTATGGATCGAATCGGTGAGAAAGCAGTTCCAAAAGATGTAGATAAAACAGAAGAGAACGGGATGGATAAGTCATACGATTTAAGTCAATTTAAAGGAAAAAAGTAAAACTACAGTTTAGAGTCATGTAAATGATATAGTCATAAAAATCTCCTTCCTCTCATACAGTGAAATTAACAAGGCTTGTCTAAAAGAAAGGAAGGAAGAAAAGTGGAAACTTTACCATGGTGGATTTATCTTGTTATTATTGGGATTGTTGTAAGTGGCTATATGGTTTTATATACTTCCAAAAAAGAGCAAGAAATAGATAATGAATTCATCGAAAAAGAAGGCGAAGTATATATGAAGCGTTTAGAAGAAGAGCGTGAGAGACGTAATCAAGAAAGTGATAAGGATTCTGTGTTACTATAAGCGTAAGTGGATAACGAATAGGTTATCCACTTTTTTCATGAGCCTAAAAGATGCAAGATATTCGGTGAAATCAGACAGAAAAAGATGTGAATTTTTTATGGACTAGCTATACTATAAAGATAGAGAGGAAGGTAGAACGAAAATGGAATTTCATGAACAAAAAATTTTACCAGCAGTAAGGCAAATTAAAGATTTAGAAAAGCTTGTGCATAGTTCTTATGAGTATATTGTCATTTTAGATATTCATATTGGACAATTGAAAAGTGTTGTGAAACTAGCGAAGCAATATGAGAAAAAGGTATTTTTACATGTTGATTTAATTCATGGATTGCAAAGCGATGGTCATGCGACAGAGTTTTTATGTCAAGAGTATAAGCCGTACGGGCTTTTATCGACGAAGGCAAGTGTGATTATGAAGGCGAAGCAAAAAGGCGTTGTAGCAATTCAGCGCATCTTTTTAATCGATTCAAGTGCGATGGAAAAAAGCTGTCATTTGTTAGGAAAAACAAAACCGGATTATATCGAAGTGCTTCCAGGGGCTTTAACAGATGTGATTGCAGAAGTAAGAGACCGCACCGGAATCCCGATTTTAGCCGGTGGTTTTATTCGTACAGTAGCTGATGTGGAAAGAGCTTTAGAGGCTGGTGCGACAGCGATCACAACATCGAAAAAAGAACTATGGAAACATTTCCAAAAAAAGTGACGAAAATGTGAAAGAAATTGATTGACACCGCTTTCATTTGCAGTTAACATTATAAATAAGTTAATAAACGTGACGGAGAAAAGAAGAGATCCACATTTTATTGTTTCTATATTTTTATATAGAGGCATGTAGGCTGTGGATTTTTTCTTTTGAAAAAACGAATGGCCATTCATTTTCTCTCCTTCACATTGTAAGCGTTTAATTTGATTGTGGAGGGATTTTATGTCAGCATTTTTAGGAGAGTTAATAGGGACAGCGTTATTAATCGTTCTTGGTGGCGGTGTTTGTGCTGGTGTAAGTTTAAAGAAATCGTTTGCTAAGGATTCTGGCTGGATTGTAATTACAATGGGGTGGGGCTTAGCCGTTGCAGTAGCAGCATATGCTGTTGGATCTATTAGTGGAGCACATTTGAACCCTGCCTTAACAATAGGACTAGCGTTTAAGGGAACGTTCCCATGGAGCGATGTTCCAGGATATATCGTAGCACAAATGATTGGGGCAATAATCGGTGCTGTTATCGTATATTTACATTACTTACCACATTGGAAAGAAACGGAAGATCCAGGGGCAAAGTTAGGTGTGTTTGCAACAGGACCAGCAATTCCAAACACATTTGCAAACCTTCTAAGTGAAATGATTGGTACATTCGTTTTAGTATTTGGTATATTAGCAATTGGTGCAAATAAATTTGCAGATGGCTTAAACCCATTTATCGTAGGATTCTTAATTGTAAGTATTGGTTTATCATTAGGTGGAACAACGGGATATGCGATTAACCCAGCGCGTGATTTGGGACCTCGTATTGCACATTTCTTTCTTCCAATTGCAGGAAAAGGCGGATCGAATTGGAAGTATGCATGGATTCCAGTTGTAGGCCCGATTTTAGGCGGATCACTTGCAGGTGTATTTCATCAAGTTGTATTTGAAGAAAAGCAAAATGCAGCACTTATATATGTGGTGATTGCAACGGTTATTATACTAGCACTTTCTTATATAGCAGGTAAAAAGAATAGAAACGATACAAATAGTAGAAAAGTAGCATAAGGGGGAAGTAAATATGGAAACATATATTCTTTCATTAGATCAAGGTACAACAAGTTCACGTGCCATTCTGTTTAATAAAAAAGGAGAAATTGTTCATTCTGCTCAAAAAGAATTTACACAATATTTTCCAAAGCCAGGTTGGGTAGAACATAATGCACAAGAGATTTGGGGGTCCATTCTAGCGGTTATCGCAACTTGCTTAAGTGAAGCGGATGTGAAGCCAGAACAAATCGCTGGTATTGGGATTACAAACCAACGTGAAACAGCAGTTGTTTGGGAGAAAGCAACCGGGAAACCAGTTTATAATGCAATTGTATGGCAATCTCGTCAAACAGCTGAAATTTGTGAAGAGTTAAAAGAAAAAGGCTATGGCGATATGGTTCGCGAAAAAACAGGTCTTTTAATTGATGCATATTTCTCAGGTACGAAAGTAAAGTGGATTTTAGATAACGTTGAAGGTGCAAGAGAAAAAGCAGAGCGCGGTGAATTATTATTCGGTACAATTGATACATGGCTTGTATGGAAATTGTCTGGTGGTAAAGCACACGTAACAGATTATTCAAATGCATCACGCACATTAATGTTCAATATTCATGACTTAAAATGGGATGATGAATTATTAGAAATACTAACAGTACCAAAGAGCATGTTACCAGAAGTACGTCCATCATCTGAAGTATACGGTCATACAGTTGATTATCATTTCTTCTCTCAAAATGTACCGATTGCTGGTGTGGCAGGTGACCAACAAGCAGCGTTATTTGGGCAAGCGTGCTTCAGTGAAGGGATGGCGAAAAACACATACGGAACAGGTTGCTTCATGTTAATGAATACAGGTGAAACAGCAGTTAACTCTAATCACGGTCTATTAACAACAATTGCGTGGGGGTTAAATGGTAAAGTAAATTATGCATTAGAAGGAAGTATTTTCGTAGCTGGTTCAGCAATCCAGTGGTTACGAGATGGCATGCGTATGGTTAATGATGCAAGTGAGAGTGAGGAGTATGCATCACGCGTGGAATCAACGGACGGTGTATACGTTGTACCAGCATTTGTAGGACTTGGAACGCCGTATTGGGACAGTGAAGTACGCGGAGCTGTGTTTGGTGTAACGCGCGGTACAACGAAAGAGCACTTCATTCGTGCAACATTAGAATCATTAGGATATCAAACAAGAGATGTATTATGTGCAATGGAAGCAGATTCTGGCATTGAGTTGAAAACGTTACGCGTTGATGGCGGTGCAGTGAAAAATAACTTCTTAATGCAGTTCCAAAGCGATATGTTACAGGTTCCTGTAGAGCGTCCAATGATTAGTGAAACGACAGCTTTAGGGGCTGCATATTTAGCAGGTCTAGCTGTTGGATATTGGGAAAGTCAAGAAGAAATTAAAGCGCAGTGGGATATGGATCGAAGCTTTACACCAGAAATGGAGAAAGAAAGAAGCGAAGAGCTCTATTCTGGATGGAAAAAAGCAATTGAAGCAACAAAAGCTTTTAAATAATCATAAACAGTGTTATAATGATGGTAAGTTAATAATTCGGTAGGAGATATGGAGAGACCATGACACGCTATAGAGCGATTTCTATAGTGGTGTTTGTGGTCTCTTTTTTTCGTATCAAAGGGAGGAATTACCATGAATTTTTCAAGTAAACAACGTAAAGACGTATTAAAAGAAGTTCATAAACAAGAGTTAGATTTAATTGTAATTGGTGGTGGTATTACCGGTTCTGGTATCGCATTAGATGCTGTAACGCGCGGACTATCAACAGTTGTGTTCGAAATGCAAGACTTTGCAGCAGGAACATCAAGCCGCTCAACAAAACTTGTACATGGCGGTTTACGTTATTTAAAACAATTTGAAGTGAAGATGGTAGCAGAAGTAGGGAAAGAGCGTGCAATTGTATATGAGAACGGTCCCCATGTAACAACACCTGAGTGGATGCTACTTCCATTCCATAAGGGCGGTACATTTGGTGCATTTACAACATCAATCGGTCTTCGCGTATATGACTTCTTAGCGGGAGTAAAACGAAGCGAACGTAGAAAAATGTTTAGCCGTGAGGAAACAATGAAGAAAGAACCACTTGTAAAACAAGAAGGGTTAAAAGGCGGCGGTTACTACGTAGAGTATCGTACAGATGATGCTCGTTTAACAATCGAAGTCATGAAAGAAGCGATTGAGCATGGTGCAAAAGCTGTTAACTATGCAAAAGTAGACGGTTTCTTATATAAAGACGGAAAAGTATGCGGTGTACGTGTTATTGATTTATTAGATGGAAAAGTATATGAGGTTTACGGCAAGAAAATTGTAAACGCAGCGGGTCCTTGGGTAGATACACTTCGTGAAAAAGATAATTCGAAAAAAGGAAAAGTATTACAATTATCAAAAGGTGTTCACTTAGTTATCGACCAAAAACGTTTTCCGCTTGGCCAAGCGATTTATTTTGATACACCAGATGGACGTATGGTCTTCGCGATTCCACGTGGTAATAAAACATACGTTGGTACAACGGATACATTCTATGATAAAGATGCAGCGGTACCAAAAATGACAACAGAAGATCGTGCATATATTATTAAAGCGATTAATTACATGTTCCCAACTGTGAAAATTACAGAAAAAGATATTGAATCAAGCTGGGCTGGTGTTCGTCCGTTAATTTATGAAGAAGGTAAGAGTGCATCTGAAATTTCTCGTAAAGATGAAATTTGGACTTCTGATTCAGGGCTAATTACAATCGCTGGTGGTAAGCTAACTGGATATCGTAAAATGGCAGAAATGGTTGTTGACTATGTTGGATCTTTAATGCAAAAAGAAGGTCACAGTGCATTACCAAAAACAAAAACGAAACATATGCCAATCTCTGGTGGACATGTAGGTGGTTCTGAAAGATTGCCAGCGTTCATTTCGAAAAAAGCAGGAGAAGGTACGAAATACGGTTTAACAACTGAGCAAGCAGAAGCATTTGCGAAATTCTACGGCTCTAACGTTGATATTCTCTTTAACTTAGCAAAAGATTTAAAAGAGGAAGCAAAAGAATACAACATGCCGTTAGACGTCCTTGTACCGCTTGTATACGCGATGGACTATGAAATGACAGTAAAACCTGTCGACTTCTTTGTACGTCGCAGAGGAGCTGTATTCTTCAATATCCACTGGGTGTATGACTGGAAAGAACCTGTCATTGCATACATGGCAGCAAAACTAGGCTGGACAAATGAAGAAAAAGCAAAATATACAGCAGAATTAAATCAAGCATTAAAAGATGCTACCGTGCCTGTAGATGAACAAGAACAAGTAGCATTAGCAAAATAAGCAAATAGTGATAAAAAGCGCTTAGAGGGAGGAAATAACCCCTTTAGGCGCTTTTTGGTTCTATTGAGAAATTTTGTTAAGGTTAAGTGATGCCAACAAAAAATTGTACATTTTACGCGATTGTTAGTAGTCCCTGTAATTTCTTACTTCAGAGCGTCTCCGCATAAATTAAATGTTTAGAGCGGGTATACAAAAAAATCCATTATATTTCAAAAGAAATAAAATTTTTTTATACTTTTTACTGTTTTTTTGTTATAATAGCATACGGGTTAGGGGAAGAGTTTGCATCTTCCCGTGTGTTTTTTATCTGCATCTAGCTTTTTGCTGGATGCTTTTTTTTAAGTGGAGGAAACGACTGAAGTATGAAAAAAAACTGCCAGGTAAGCCTGGCAGTTTTTTCATTATTTTTTCTCTTTTTCTGCTTTTGGAGTTTCGAAGATATCTTTTAAGTCTTTATCTTCAATCTTCACATCCGCTTTTTTCACTTCTTTATTTTGGAATTCGTTTAAGAATTGTGGATCTTGTAATTTCTGCTGAGCAATTTCTTTCTTGATTGCTGCTTTTTCTTCTTTGAATGGTTTTGCATCTTTAATGTCTGTTACTTTAATAATATGGTAACCGAAGCTAGATTTTACAGGTTCGCTTACTTCATCTTTTTTCATTTTGAAAGCAGCATCTTCAAATTCTTTTACAAGAGTACCTGGTTTTAACTCCCCTAGGTCGCCGCCTTTCTCTTTTGATCCTGGATCTTCAGAGTATTGTTTCGCTAAATCTTCAAAAGATTTACCTTGTCCAAGCTCTTCTTTCACTTTCTTCGCAGTTTCTTCATCTTTTACAAGAATATGTTTTGCAAATACACGTTTATCACGGTATTTCTTCTTTGCTTCCTCGTCAGTGATAGATTTTTCAATAGCTTTCTCTTGAGCTAATTGAGCACGTACGCTTGTTTTTAATGTTTCTTCTTTAATACCTTGTTGTTTTAACAGTGTATCAAATTGATCGCCGTATTGCTTTTTAAATTCGTCGTATTTTTTATCAACGTCTTTGTCATCAACTTTGTAGTTTTTAATAAATACTTTTTCAACAATCATGTTGCGTAAAACTTGTTTACCACCTTGTTGCTTCAGTGATGCGTAAAGTTCATCTTTCGTTACGTCACCGGCTTTAGAGGTTGCAATTTTATCAGATGATCCACATGCTGATAAGGCAATTACACTTGTTGCTGCTAAGGCAAGCATAGCTTTCTTCATTCAATAAACACTCCTACTATTATGTATTTTCCATTTATCCTGCACAAATGAACAACCGTACACTTGTGCAAAAGAGCCAAAGTTAAGCTTCACTGATTTACCGCCTTTTTACGATGTAAAAAAGCATACTTCACAGTGCTTACTGAGGCTGAGGATAAAGATTGGCCGCAGATAATCTTTTTATAGTATAGGCAATATGTACAAAATTTAATATATCATATTTTGAGGTCTTTTCCTATTGATAAAGAAAAATTGCCTATTTGTTTAAGGAAATTGTCAGATTCGTAAGGGGTACCACTTTTGGGCACATGTGCATATAAAGAAAGGAGGAGGCGGATGAAGAATGAATTCTATGCTTATTTTATTACTTGTACTGTTTATTTTATTAGTTATAGTAGGTATAATTTGTTTATAGAGGAAAAAAGTGAGGAAGGGACTTCCCTTCCTCACTTTCAATGAAATATAATTTCTATATAACTAGAAATTAATAGAATCGTAATGCATACATTCATAATCCGAAACACACCTGGTTGGCGGCTCTCGGATATTTGTTTTTGAACACAAAGTGTATGTGTCATGAAATTTGTATAGAATAGAACAATAAGTGCAAATGTGACAAAAACGATTTCTATAAGAGTCACGAGGAGATACCTCCTTTTGGCCAAAATACATATACTTTTATATATTGTATCATACGATATTTTGTTCGTGTTATAAAATTCAGAAATAGAAGACATTGGTTGGAAAGTGAGGGAGAAAATGGACGTTGTAAAAAGACTAGAACAAGCTGAATATTATGTAGAACTTCTTTTTCGAATGATTGATGAAGATAAGTGTCCATTTTATTCTTTAATTATAAAGAAAAAAGCACGTAAAAAGGATGTTGAACGTATACTTAATCTTTGTGAAGGATTGAACAATCAATACGTAGAAGAGAAAAAGGAAGGTTTACTTTTATTTGATGCTCTCTTAGATCAATTCGAAAAAGCACTTCCACATCAGCTCGAAGTAACTGAAACTGCGGAAGCGCTTTTAAAACAAGGATTATTTCAGCCGCTTATGGAAGAATTTTTACGCATCATAGCGAAAAGATAATTCGGCTTATTTTTTAACTAATTTTTGTTCCTGCTCTGTAAAATTTTCTTCAATGTTTTCTAATGATTTCTCAAAAATATCAATAAAGTCTTGTCCGTAAATATTTCTTAAAATCGCAATTAATTCGATATTTTCCGGGAATTTCCCGTAAAAATTGCGAAGGGCAAGTGCGCCGTTAAAGACAGAGTTATTTTCAGGGTTATATTCCTCCATTAATTTCAGCAGCAATTCTTCCCCTTTTTCTGTAATTTCAATATACGTATTTCGTTTATCATCTTCTTTTTTAGAAAATACGAGATAGCCGCGTTCTTCGAGCTTTTTAGAAAAGTTAAATGCTGTGGATACGTGCATAACTCCAAACTTAGCAATCTCTGAAATAGAAGCTCCTTCTAAATGATACGCAATAGATAAAATATGATGCTCATTGATGTTTAAATCATAAGGTTTAATCCACTGTTGCCAATCTTTCTCTACAGATTTCCATAATGCCTTCGATAACTGAGCAATGCGTTGACTAAAGATCATTGCTTCTTTTATCGAATAGTCTTTTTCTCCACTTTTCATTTACTCACCCACTTTAACATTCTTCATTAGTATCTATTATGCCAGTAAAATAAAAATTAATAAAGTGTTTTTGTGAGAATTGTTAAAATTTTTCGGAAAAGTTTGTGTATGTGCAAATCATGCATAAAAGTAGAAGGAGTTTCAAAGGGAGAATTGCGGTATCATCTTACGTGGTAAGAGCTAACAGATATTGTAAATGCATAAAAACACGACATATCTATTTGATATGTCGCGTGAGATTCAACTGATATACAAAATATTTGTTATATGCAAAAAACTACACAGGTAATATGTTTTACGCTTTTTCTGGAACGGCTTGTTGTAATTTTTCAATCGATCTTTGAATATCTAAAATTTCTTGCTCGATATGACGTTTGTTATGTGAAATATCTTGTTTCCAAGAAGAAAGCGTATCTTGCATATCCTCTTTTAATTCTTGAAAGACTTCTTTTCCTTCTGAAGCTGTTTCAACAATTTGGCGTTTTAATAGCTTTGTATCAGCAGTAATATCAGCTAGCGTCTTTTTAATATCGCTGCCTTTTTCTTTTAGTTTGCTGCGCATATCTTTACCAGAAGAAGGAGTGGAAAAGAGAACAGCTAGTCCAGCGACAGCTCCGCCACAAATAACACCTGTTAGAAAGGATTTAGCTTTTGACATAAAAGGAAACCTCCTTATTTTTTGTTCCTATTCATGATGTACAAAAGTATGCATATGCTTAAGACAAGGGGGGAGAAAAGTGAAAATCATGACGACTCTTTGTTTTATCATAAGTCTTTTCTTTCTTGTACGTGCTATGCATTTACTTTTATTTGTAAAGCAAAAAAGATCATATCCTCCAGCATTTTGGGTGAAAAAACAAGCCATGCAATATATGTCGTTTGGAGGAATTGGCTTGCTATGTACCTTTATGTTTTATGTCTTTTTCTAGCCTTAATTATTTTACACTATTTGCAATGGTACTTGCGATATTTTGTAATGTTTCCATTGTATATTCATTTTGATGTGACTTCCAAACAGCACCAAAACCATCGTTGTCACCGTAGCGTGGAATTAAATGAAGGTGAAAGTGGAATACAGTTTGTCCAGCTTTTTCACCATTATTGTTTAATAAATTGAAGCCAACTGGATTAAATTCTTCCTTAATCGCATTTGCAATTTTAGGTACAGCAGCAAAAATGTGCGATGCAATTTCTGGTGTTAACGAAAAGATATCCTGCTTGTGTACTTTCGGAATAACAAGTGTATGTCCTTTTGTTACTTGGCTAATATCTAAAAACGCAAGTACATGCTCATCTTCATATACTTTTGAGCATGGAATTTGTCCGTCAATGATTTTACAAAAAATACAATGATCCGCTGTATGATTCATTTGTTTCATCCTTTCAAGTAGTCTTAGCCGTATTTTACCATAATTACATACGAGAACAAACACGAAAAACAGGAAGCTGACTCAGCTTCCTGTTTTCTGAAGAGGGATTGAAAAAGCATTGTTTATAATTTACCTTTCGCAGACACCTCATTTATTTAAGAAATGCATGGTAATTCGGCTAAAGTTTCTGCCGTAGACACCCCATTTACGAAGAAATGTAATTGCAATCTTGACTTAAATGAAATTGTTTATTTTATAAAACAGTACAGACTCTCCTCGAGACACCCCGTTTCTAAAATAAAACGTACAATCTGGATCGTGTAAATTTTCGTTGTCCATGATGGACACCCCATTTCATGATGATTTTTACCTTCATCAATTGGTGGTTGCTTTTTCAATATGTTCCTTCTTCACTCATTATCATGTCCCGTTTTACAAAAGATATGTGAAGAAAAGAAAAATTTTTTTGCAGAAATCGAGACTATGTAGGATGTTGTGATTTTTGGTAAGATGAATATAGAACAATTCTTAGGAAAGAGAATAACTATAACGAAGAAAGTGGTGTCGTATGAACGAGTTACTACGTGTAGAAAATGTTACAGGAGGGTACACGAAACGACCTGTTTTGAAAGATGTTTCGTTCTCTGTTCAAAAAGGTGAATTAGTTGGTTTAATTGGTTTAAATGGGGCAGGGAAAAGTACGACGATCAAACATATTATCGGCTTAATGGAGCCGAAAAAAGGTGCGATTACAATTCATGGGAAAACGATTCAGGAAGATATGACGGCATATCGCTCTAGTTTTTCGTTTATTCCAGAAACACCTGTATTATATGATGAGTTAACGTTAGAGGAGCATTTAAAGTTAACGGCGATGGCGTATGGGGTAGAGGAAAAACAATATGAAGAGCGCATCAAAAAACTGTTAAAAGAATTTCGCATGAATAACCGTTTAAAATGGTTCCCATCTCACTTTTCAAAAGGGATGAAACAAAAGGTTATGATTATGAGCGCATTTCTTGTTGAGCCGTCACTTTATATTGTCGATGAACCGTTCGTTGGACTCGATCCTTTAGCGATTCAATCGCTGCTTCAAATGATGGACAAGATGAAAAAGAGCGGTGCGGGTATTTTAATGAGTACACATATTTTAGCGACAGCTGAGCGTTATTGTGATTCTTTTATTATTTTGCATCAAGGGGAAGTAAGGGCGAAAGGAACGTTATCAGAGCTTCAAACACAATTCAATATGCCAGGTGCAACGCTAGATGATATTTATATTGCGCTAACAAAGGAAGAAGACTATGAATAATGCGGCATTATGGAAAGAGCGATTTAGACATTTTTTAAAGGAAGTTCGTACATATAGTAAGTATGTTTTTAATGATCATCTTAAGTTTATTTTTGTATTTATTATTGGAGCAGGTGCATTTTACTACCAGAAATGGCTAGAAACATTAACGCCGTCATTTGAGACTGCAATTGTGATGGGGATTGTGCTTGGATTTGTGCTGACAGTAGGATCGATTCAAACGCTGTTAAAAGAAGCGGATCTTGTGTATTTGCTTCCGGTGGAGGAAAAACTAAAAACGTACTTTACGAAAGCATTCTTCTTTACATTTATGATGCATCTTTATGTCATTGCAATTGTAGCAGCCGCTCTTGCGCCGTTATATTTTCAGCAAATGAAACAAACGGGCGGGACTTACATATGGATTGTAGCCATACTTCTATTAGTGAAAGCGTGGAATTTATTTGTCACATGGGAAAAGTCTTTTTTAACAGATCAAAATATGCAGCGAGCGGATTGGTTCATTCGTTTTATATGTAACAGCTTGTTCGTGTATTTTCTTATTGAGCATATTTCGCTTATTTCTGTTGGAATCGTGTTAGCTGTCATGGCGATCTATCTACTAATGATTCATCAAATGGTAAAGAGAAAACCAATGAATTGGGAGTATTTAATTGCTGAAGAAGGTAAGAAAATGATGCTCCTGTATCGTATTGCGAATATGTTTGTCGATGTTCCCGCGCTGAAAGAACGAGTAGCGCGCCGCAAATGGCTTGATTTTGTTCTTTCTATCATCGGTGAAAAACGTACATATCTTTACTTATATACGCGTACATTTTTAAGATCAGGCAACTATTTTGGTTTGTATATTCGTTTGCTGGCAATTGGCGGAATTCTTCTTTACTTTATTCCGTTTTTATACGGGCGTTTCATCGTAAGTATTGTTTTTTTATATTTAATCGGTTATCAGCTACTCAGTCTTTGGAAACATCATCGCTTAAAAATTTGGCTGGACTTATATCCGGTAGGGATAGAAGAGAAGAAAAGAGATTTTCTGAGCCTACTGCGCATGATTTTATGTATCGGCAGCGTTCTATTTACGATTCTCTTCGCCTTTGCTACAAAAGATATAATCATGACTTGCGTTTTATTTGGCGTTAACATCGCCTTTAGCATTGTTTTTGTCAATCAATACAGTGCAAAGCGCATTAAGCGATTAAGCTGAAAGGAAGGAAAATATGACTGCATATGAAGATAAGGTCATAAAAGAATTGCAACAGTGGAAACATGCGATGTTGAAAGATTCATCTATGATGGCGCGTTTTTCAAAAAAAGTGCAGACAAAAGTTCAGCAGTTCATTCCTGAAAAAGTGCAACGTATATTAACAGAAACAATTAAAAAGATGGTACAGGGAATTAGCACTGGATCAAACTTCATCAAACCGAAGTTAAAAGAAACAGATTGGTCTTTGCAAAGAAGAGATGAAGAAGTTGTAAAGAAACTGGATGAGTATAAAAAAATTGCTGCGGCAGAAGGAGCGGGCACAGGTGCAGGTGGTTTTTTCTTAGGGCTTGCTGATTTTCCGCTTCTACTTAGCATTAAAATTAAATTTTTATTTGATGCGGCGACGATTTATGGATTTGATACGAACAAAGAAGAAGAACGTCTCTTTATCCTCCATGTATTTCAGCTTGCTTTTTCAAGTGATGAGCATCGAAAAGATATATGGAAAGCAATTGAAACGTGGGATACGAAAAAAGAAAATCAGATGAACTGGGAGAAGTTTCAAACAGAATATCGCGATTATATCGACCTAGCAAAAATGCTTCAGCTCCTCCCGGTCATCGGCGCCCCAGTAGGAGCATACGCAAACTATCAACTGCTTGGGCGGCTCGGAGAAGTGACGATGAATTGTTATCGTTTCCGTCTTTTGCAGGATATTTGAGGAACCCCCTTTGGTGAAAGGGGGGTTCGTAGTGCTGAGGTGGCGAAATTTGTCGACTGGTCGATATCTTGTGTCGAATCGCCGATAAATTTTTTCTTGCTTTTTATTCACTTGAGGCATAAAGTGATAGTAACGAAAGGAAGTGAGCCATATTGAGAAAGAGTACACTCAGTTCACTAATCTGGTTTCGTCTTGCTCGATTTACACATCAAAGTAATTTATTATCGAATGAGTTTTTAAAACAGTTCCATATTACAGCCGCTTAGTTCGATGTATTAAATCAGGTTTCTATTTATCAGCCGCTCATGCAAAGTCAACTGGCTACGAAAGTAACGGTGTCAGAAGGCGGAATTTCCCGTATGCTCACTCGACTTGAGCAAGAGAGGTATATACAGCGTAAGCAGGGTTGGAAGACGAACCTTATGAAACGTTTGGAGAAAAATTATCATTACCGCTATTCTTAGAGCCAAAACGTGCAGAAATAGAAAAATTAGTTCGCCCAATTGATACAGTGAGAAATACGAAGGAATTTATGAAAGAGTAAAAGGATTATCGTTTTTGATTTCTTTAGAAGATAGAAAGCCCCCTTTGGCTATTTGGCCAAAGGGGGCTTTATGTTAAACGGTATAAAAAATAAGTATTGTATAAGGTAATGCTAACATCATAATCATTTTTTAGGAAAGTGTGAAAAAATACTTATTTTACCTTGTTTTGATCAATTAGAATATATTAAAATAATAAGATGATATATGTTTTATAGATTTTTAGAGTTGGAGTGATAAAATGCAGCCATTGGAAAATGAAATTCACCCTGATATGGTGAAAGTTTGGAAAATTCATGCTTTAATTGGAGCAGGTGTACTAACAGCAATTGTTCTGGCTTATCTCTTTTTTATGATTAAATTTCATTGGTGGGGTTGGCTTTTTGGTGTGCTATTTATTGGATCGTTCATCTATGCACCACTCGATTATTTTGTATTCCCACAGTTGCGGCAGCGATATCATAGTTATCAGTTAAATGAAGAAGAGATTGAAATTCAGCATGGCATGTTTATTGTAAAGCGTGTGTTAGTTCCAATGATACGCGTTCAGCATGTAACGATTGAACAAGGGCCGATTATGAGAAAACATGGCTTAGCAGAACTGCAAATTTCAACTGCTGCTACGGCTCATAAAATACCTGGGTTAACGATGAGGGAAGCGGAGCGCTTAAAACGTCAAATTTCAGAACTGGCAAAGGTGAGTGATGAGGATGTATAAGAGGCAGCATCCAATCACGATTTTATCAGAATTAAAAATCTCACATCTACTACCAGGAATCATTCCTTTAATCAGTTTGAAAGGAAAATTTCCCTTTTGGTATATGGTTCCAATTGCAGTGTTTGTTGGGACAATTATTTTTTCAGTTATACATTGGTATTACAAAGTGTACGGGGTGAAAGATCACGTACTACATATTAAACACGGAATGTTTGTTAAAAAAGAGAGTTATTTAAATAAAGATCGTGTACAAACGATTCATACAAGTTCACATATTTTATATCAATTGTTAGGTTTAACAAAGCTCAAAATTGAAGCAGCAGGCGGAGGGGAAGAACCGGAAGTAAGTTTAGCTGGTATTACGACTCAGGAAGCAAAAGAACTGATTGCTCTTTTAAATGCGGAAACCTCTACAAAAAGAATAGATGTAGTTGTGCAAGAGGAAGCGAATTCATCTGAGTATAAGCTCACATGGAAGGAAATTATTTTCGCTTCGATCACTTCTGGTGAATTTGGACTCGTATTTTCTATCCTATTGTTTATTTTTTCAAAGATGCATGATTACGCTCCGGAATGGATGGTTGACAAGCTAAAAAAATATGTAATGGGTTTTGATTTCTCTATTTCTATTTGGATATACGGTGCGGTAGTGTTATTTGTTTTATCGTGGATTTTATCAACAATTCGTTATGCTCTGAAGCATGCGAATTTTACAATTGTTCGAAATAGAAATGAAATACGAGTTTCACAAGGACTTCTTGAAAAAAAGGAAGTTGTTTTGAAGACGCATCGTATTCAAGGCATTACAGTAAAAGAAACATTGCTGCGCGAATGGTTAGGATATTGTTCCATTCATGCAGAAGTCATTCAAAATGTTGAAAAGGAGGAGACGAGTGTAACGCTTCATCCCCTTATGAAAAAGGCGCATGTATCAGGTTTATTAGAACATTTAGAACTTCCTTATCGATTGGAAATAAATGTAATAAAGCTTCCAAAGGCTGCATTAAGAAGATACTTGATAGGTTGGTGGATTGTTTTTCTCGTTGTTACAATTCCGATTGCAGGTGCATCGATCTATTTTGAGAAATATTTCGCACTTCTCACATTCATTCCTTTATTTGCTCTTTTTACATGGCTAGGCTATAGATCGTTCACGGCTGGTGGATATGCACTGGATGATGAGCAGTTGACGATTGTATCGAGAACGATTGGAAAACATACAGGATTAATACGCAGAAGACATATACAATCATTTTCTAAGACGCAAACGTTCTTTCAGCGGAAAGATCAATTATGCTCGATGACATTTACGGTGGCTTCATCAGTAGGCGGACATCATTATAAGTTAGAGCATACGACGATGAAAGATGCGGAAGCGATGCAAGATTGGTTTAAGAAATCGAAAAAGATCACCCTTTCGTGAGGGTGATCTTTTTCGATTTTTTTGTCGAAGAGTCGATATCTCATGTCGAAGCGCCGATATGTTGGGCGAAAGTGCTGATATAATTTCATGTACTGCGTCTCTCTTCGTTGTATTGCGGTTTATCTAGATTTTTACCCTTGTACTTGAAATGTCGTTACAAAAGATGGTTTAGAAAAGATGCTTTTTTGCGGCTCTGCATTTGCTTGTGTCGGGCGTTTTTTATGCGCGTGTTCAAAGGATCTAGATTCTGTCCAGTCTTTAAAGTTTTGCTCAGTTTCCCACATTGTCATAATGACATATGTATCGTTACTTAATGGACGAAGAACGCGAATTGCTTGGAAACCAGGTTCATTTTCAATCAGCCCGGCGCGATTTTTGAAACGATTTTCAAAAACAGGACGCCCTTCATCTGTAACAGAAATATTGTTACAAACGATAAAACCAGCTTGTCCTTTTAATTCCCCGACGGCATCGAGCACATCATATTGAAGTGCTCCTTCTACCGTTTCTTCTATATTTTCTTTATAAAACATATCTTTTTCATTACTTTTAGCGATAAAATGTGGTTCTTCTAGAGGGGTTTCGTATGAAATTATGGCTTTCATTTTTGGGCCTCCTTCATTAAGTTTGTTTTTATTATAGCAACTCTTACTAAAAACTTCGAAGAATATATACATAAAGGAGAGCCTTTTTCAAATAATAAATGTACCATCATTTGGAAAGAAGGACGAAGTATGAAGAAAATAAAGTGGACTGTAATAAGCGGCATAGCAGTGTTTATAGTTGCAATCGTAATCTATAAACTTATTGTGTTAGCTGGTGGCTATATGATGGATGAAAAGCAGTTGGTTTTCCACTCTTCATCACGTATCGTTGATCAGAAAGGAAAAGAAATTACAAAATTATATATAGAAAATCGAGAACTTGTGCCAATTGAGCAAATCCCAAAGCATGTGCAGCAAGCATTTCTTGCAGTAGAAGATGCACGGTTTTATGAACATCACGGCATTGATTATCCTTCTATTTTTAGGGCGGTGTATCGGGATCTTTTAGCAAGAGAGAAAGTGCAAGGAGGTAGTACGATTACGCAGCAACTCGTCAAAAATGTATTTTTAACGCATGAAAAAACATTTGTACGTAAGTTGAAAGAAGTTGCGATAGCACTGCAAATCGAGCAAAAATATACAAAACAGCAAATTCTTGAAATGTATATGAACCATATTTACTTTGGTCATGGTGCATACGGAATTCAATCTGCAGCCAAAATGTACTTTAATAAAAATGTAGAGGACTTAACTGTCGAAGAGGGAGCGATGTTAGCTGGGCTTTTGAAAGCACCAAGCGGATATTCTCCGTTTTTACATCCGAAAAAGAGTAAGGAGCGCCGTGATTTAGTTTTGTCTCTCATGCATAATCAAGGGTATATAACAGCAGAGGAAAGCGTTCGTTATCAAGGGAAAACCATTGCGCTATATAAAAATCTAGATAAACAGGAACTCGCCTATATGCCTTATGTCGATATGGTCGTGGATGAAGCAGCACGTCTATATGGCTTGTCACATCAAGAAGTCCTCCGCGGCGGTTATACGTTTGTTGTTTCCATGGATGAAAATATGCAAAAGGTTGCTTATGATCAGTTTCAAGATGAAAAAAATTTCCCAGGGGGAGACAAAAATGTGCAAGGCGCTTTTTTATTAATGGATAATCAGACGGGAGGAATTAAGGCCGCGATTGGCGGAAGAGAATATGTTCCAAGAGGTTTTAATCGAGTATTTGCAAAGCGTCAGCCAGGGTCTGTTTTAAAGCCCCTTCTTGTATATGCGCCAGCACTGGAAACAAAAAAGTACAATCCGTATTCTTTATTAACAAATGAAAGAACTGCGTTTAAAGGATATGTACCGCGAAATTATAATCATCAATATTCAAAGGAAGTAACGATGTATGATGCGCTCTTGCAGTCAGCGAATGTTCCTGCAGTTTCTTTACTGCATGAACTTGGAGTAGAAGAAGGGAAGCAATATTTGGAGAAGGGAAATATTCACATTGCTGATTCAGGTTTAAGCGCCGCTCTTGGTGGATTAAAAGAAGGGGTTTCTCCGTTTGAAATTGTGAAGATGTATCGTGCGTTTCTAGCAAATGGAAAAATTATTGAGCCACATGTCATTGAAAAAGTATTTGATCGACAGGGGAAAATGATTGGAGAGTCCCAAAAAGAAGAAACGAAAATTTTCTCAAAGCAAACTGCGTGGTATATGACAAAAATGTTAGAAGGGGTTGTAGAGGAAGGAACAGCAAGGGCAGGAGTGTATAAAGGGGCACTAGCTGGAAAGACAGGGACGACTTCGCTTTCCAACCAACGTGAGGGTGTAAGGGATATTTGGTTTGTTGGATATACGCCAAGTTTAGTAGGTGCGGTATGGATGGGATATGATCGTACAGATAAAAAACATACGTTATATGGTGGAAGTGAGTCTGCTACCGAGCTATTTAAAAAGATTTTAATGAAAGCTCATGTGCAGGACAAAGAAAAGTTTAAGCGACCAAAAGGAGTTGCGACGATTAGTAAGCCCATTCATTTAAGTAAAATTGAACATTTAGAAGCAAAACTATCTTTTCATCCGTTTGGCTTATTCATTGCAAAATTAAGCTGGAAACCTCTTCCTGATAAAAGGGTGATGTACAGAATTTATCAAATAGAAAATGGAGTTCATACGCATATTGGAACGGTTAAAGGTACGGGCGAATATGATGTGAAATTTATTAATATATTTGCAAAACCGAGCTTTTACGTTGTTCCATATAACTCGCAAACAAATCGGGAAGGAGAAAAGACAAAAGTAGCTAAACCGTAGTTTTTGCTTGTGATATAATAAGAATGTTTCGAAAATATCAAGCGTTTTTACGAACATTTGTGTCAATTTCATGAACAACATACATAATGTTATGCATTTTGTTTTTACAAGCTGTATAGTAAAAAAAGATAATTATCGAATAGGATTCGTTTGAAGTGTTCGTGAGGAAGGGAGAAAGGGTTTTGGTAAGAAATATAAATGAGACGTTTTTAAAAGCATGTAAAGGGGAACGAACCGATTATGTACCGGCGTGGTATATGAGACAAGCAGGGCGTTCTCAACCAGAATATAGAAAGATTAAAGAAAAGTATTCTTTATTTGAAATTACACACAACCCGGAGCTTTGTGCCTATGTAACAAAACTTCCAGTTGATCAATACAATGTCGATGCGGCGATTCTATATAAAGATATTATGTCACCGCTTCCAGCAATTGGTGTTGATGTAGAAATAAAATCTGGAATTGGACCAGTAATCGAGAATCCAATTCGTTCTATGCAAGATGTAGAGAAGCTTGGTGAAATTCATCCAGAAGAAGATGTACCATATATATTAGATACCATTCGATTGTTAACAGCAGAAATGTTGGATGTTCCGCTTATCGGTTTTTCAGGTGCACCATTTACATTAGCAAGTTATATGATTGAAGGCGGTCCGTCTCGCAACTACCATAAAACAAAAGCGTTTATGTATGCAGAACCAAAAGCTTGGTTTGCATTAATGGATAAGCTTTCAGATATGGTCATTGCGTATTTGAAAGCACAAATTCAGGCTGGGGCAAAGGCAGTACAAGTGTTTGATTCTTGGGTTGGTACAGTGAATGTAGCAGATTATCGCATATTTATTAAACCAGCAATGGAGCGTATTTTTGCACAGGTTCGTGAAATGAACGTACCGATGATCATGCACGGTGTTGGAGCAGGTCACTTAGCAAACGAATGGAATGACTTGCCGCTTGATGTAGTAGGATTAGATTGGCGCTTGTCAATTGAAGAGGCGCGTACGCGCGGTATTCATAAAGCAGTACAAGGTAATATGGATCCTTCGCTATTACTTGCACCATGGAATGTCATTGAAGAGCATGTAAAAGGCATTTTAGACCAAGGAATGAAACAACCTGGCTATGTCTTTAATTTAGGTCACGGTGTATTTCCAGAGGTGAATCCTGATACGTTAAAACGTTTAACAGCGTTTATTCATGAATATTCGAAAGAGCAGTTAGCGAAGTAAAGGAGAATTAGGGGTATGAAAAAGAAAATTGGTTTGCTTGTTATGGCATACGGAACACCATATAAAGAAGAGGATATTGAACGTTACTATACGCATATTCGTAGAGGACGAAAGCCAAGTCCTGAAATGTTACAGGATTTAACAGAGCGTTATCGTGCGATTGGTGGTATTTCTCCTTTAGCTGCTATTACATTAGAACAAGCGAAAAGACTAGAACAGCGTTTAAATGAAATGCAGGATGATGTGGAATTTCATATGTATCTTGGGTTAAAGCATATTGAGCCTTTTATTGAAGATGCTGTACAAGCTATGCATCGTGATGGAATAAAAGAGGCGATTGCTCTTGTTCTTGCCCCTCATTATTCTACTTTTAGCGTGAAATCTTATATTGGACGAGCACAAGAAGAAGCAGCGAAATGTGAAGATTTAACGATTCATGGCATTGAGAGCTGGTATAAAGAGCCGAAATTTATTCAGTATTGGGTAGATGCGGTGAAAAGCATATATGACGGCATGCCAGAAGAAGAACGTGAAAAAGCAGTTTTAATTGTATCTGCGCATAGTTTACCGGAAAAAATTATCGCATTAGGCGACCCATATCCAGAGCAATTAAGTGAAACGGCAGAATATATTGCTCGTGGTGCAGAAGTTCCAAATTACGCGGTTGGTTGGCAAAGTGCCGGCAACACACCTGATCCATGGATTGGACCAGATGTGCAAGATTTAACGAAGGAGCTGTATGAAAAGTACGGTTACACTTCATTTGTATATGCACCAGTTGGTTTTGTAGCGGAGCATTTGGAAGTATTATATGACAATGATATTGAATGTAAAATCGTTACAGATGAAATCGGGGCGAAATATTATCGCCCAGAGATGCCAAACGCATCGGAAGCATTTATCGATTGTTTAGCGGACGTTGTGCTTAAAAAACAAGAAGAAGTATTGTAATACTACAAGCGAGAAAGGAGGGACTGTTTTGAAAAAAAGAGTGGTTATCATTGGTGGTGGAATTGCGGGATTGACAGCAGCGTATTACTTGCAAAAAGAAATTCGTGAACAAGGGTTGCAGATTGATATGTTGTTAATAGAAGCGTCAGGTAAGGTTGGCGGGAAAATTCAAACCGTTCGAAAAGAAGGATTTACAATTGAACGCGGCCCAGATTCTTTCCTCGAAAGAAAAGAAAGTGCAGCTCGATTGGTGAAAGAAGTCGGTTTAGGAGACGAGCTTGTAAATAATAAAGCAGGTCAGTCATTTGTTCTTGTGAACAATCAATTGCACAAAATTCCGAGCGGATCTATGATGGGAATTCCGACACAAATTACGCCGTTTCTATTTTCAGGATTGTTTTCTCCGATTGGTAAATTAAGGGCTAGTTTTGATTTTGTACTTCCGCGTTCAAAACCAGTTTCGGATCAATCACTAGGCCAATTTTTTCGGCGTCGTTTCGGAAATGAAGTGGTTGAAAATTTAATTGAACCATTGCTCGCTGGTATTTATGCAGGGGATATTGATCAAATGAGTTTGATGGCAACATTCCCAAAAGTTTATCAAATAGAGCAGAAGTACCGCAGTATTTCGCTTGGTATGCGTGCGTTAGCACCAAAACGAACAAAAGATGTGAAACCAAAAGGGATGTTTCTAACATTAAAAACAGGCTTAGAGTCGTTAGTTGAGGCAATAGAAGAAAAACTTGATACGAATACAGTGATGAAGGGAACGCGCGTTGAAAAAGTGAAAAAGCTGGGCGATGGCTATGAAATCACTCTTAGCAACGGAAAAGAAATAGAGGCAGATGCAGTTATCATTGCAGCTCCGCATAAAGGATTGCCATCTATGTTCGGGCAGTATAAAGAGTTCCGCTTCTTCCGCAATATTCCGGCAACCTCTGTAGCGAATGTCGCACTAGCTTTTCCGAAAGAAGCCATTAAGCGCGATATTGATGGAACTGGATTTGTCGTATCAAGAAATAGTGATTTTTCCATTACAGCTTGCACGTGGGCACATAAAAAGTGGCCACATACAACGCCGGATGGGAAAGTATTGTTGCGCTGCTATGTAGGGCGTCCTGGCGATGAAGCCATTGTAGAACAAACAGATGAAGAAATAATTCAATTTGTATTAGAAGATTTACAAAAAACAATGGATATAGTAGAGAGGCCAGACTTTACTGTCGTGAGCCGCTGGAAAGATGCTATGCCGCAATATACAGTTGGACATAAAAAAAGAATGAAAAAACTAACAGCATTTCTAAAACAAGAACTACCAGGCATATATTTAGCTGGTAGCTCCTATGCTGGCTCTGGTCTTCCAGATTGCATTGATCAAGGTGAGGCGGCTGTAAAATATGTATTATCTTATTTAGAAGAACGCAATAAAACAAAATTAATCGCGCAATAATAATGAAAACAGGAGATCGGTGTCTCCTGTTTTTTTTGGTGTTCAAGCAACGGGTATATAGGAATATATAAATTCAACTCGCTATCGTTCTTTTCCACCATCGGAAAGATCAATTCGGATTTTACTTTTATTTTTAAAAATAAAAAAGGAGTTTTTTCGTAGTAGAGCGAATAAAAGTATTTTCAAAGTATTAGGAGGTATAAAAGATGCGAAATGTAGTGATTGACACAGAGTGGAACCGAGAGGATCCCTCTTACATTCGGAAAAGGCTAGGGGAATACAATATAAAGCATCTGTCAGAAAAAGATATGAACTTCATTGGCGAAGATTTTTGTTTTAAAATTAAAGATGAAGAAGGGAACATCCTTGGCGGCATTTCAGGAAATACTAAAATGCAAAGTCTTGTCATTCAATTTCTTTGGATTGATGAAAGCCTTCAGGGGAAAGGGTTTGGCAAAAAGCTTATCAAAAAGGCTGAAAAATTCGCTGTGGAGAAGAAATGTCGAATAATCAAGGTAGATACGTTTAGTTTTCAAGCTCCTGATTTTTATAAAAACTTAGGTTTCGAGGTTTATGGCACAGTAGAAGATTTCCCCGAAGGACATAACCATTATTTTTTATTTAAAAAATTATAATAGTAATGGTGGACTGTTCAATTCGGACGGTCTTTTTTTATCTACTTAAGTTAATTTTTTGTAAAGTTTGTCGTATGATCGTTCTTTATAAAGAATGATTTGTTATGATAATACATGCCGTTAGGACAAAAGAAGTAAGGAGAGGAAGATGGCGGTGAAGAAAGTAATCGGTATCGTTTTATCATTTATACTGTTTATTTCATTTACAGGAACGATAGTGAAAGCGGAAGAAACGAATTCGTTATCAGTGCTTGATGCGATTCAACAGTTTCAGCAGCATGGTAAAAGTAAAGGGGTAGTAGAAGGATATATTGTTGGATATACACAAAGTCCGTCAAAGTATACGAGAGATCCAGCGAAGTTTGGAGATACAAATGTAGCAATTGCAGATTCTCCAGATGAGACCAATCCGGAGAAGGGTATGCCTGTTCAGTTGCCAAAAGGGGACGTAAGAGCAGCAGTGAATGTGAAAGATCATCCTGAAAATGTTGGGAAGAAAGTTCAATTGACAGGTACATTAGAGTTATATTTTAGTAGTCCTGGTTTAAAAGCAGTAACAGCGTACAAGTTTCCAGGAGAATTAGAAAATCGTGTAAGCAAAGTCACTGCGTCACCGAATGGGAGAGAAGTGGAAAAGGGAACGCTTGTTACATTAACGACGAGGACAGAAGGGGCGACGATCTATTATACGCTAGATGGATCAGAGCCTACGAATCAAAGTATTCGTTATTATGAACCGATTGTTTTACAAGAAGATACGGTGATTCAGGCAATTGGGGTAAAGGAAGGGAGTGAGTCTTCACCAGTTGCTACGTTTTCGTTTACAGTGGTAAAAGGTGAGAAAGTACACATTCATGATATTCAAGGGAAAGCGCATATTTCTCCTTATAAAGGGAAAAAAGTGCGCAATGTAGAAGGGATAGTCACTGCGTTAGATAAATATGGTTTTTATATGCAAGATGCACAGCCTGATGACGACCCAGCTACTTCAGAAGGAATTTACGTGTATCAGAAAGATGCTGATGTGAAAGTGGGAGACGTTGTCCAAGTAGATGGACAAGTGGAGGAGCATGTTGGAGCTGGATATGCGGAACGATTTGAAACAGATTTAACTACGACAGAAATTAAGGCAACTCGCGCAACCATAAAGGCGAGTCATGTGCCACTTCCAGAAGCAGTTGTGCTAGGGGAGCATGGCGTGAAGATTCCAGATGAAATCATTGATAATGATGCATTCGGTGTTTTTGATCCGCAGGAAGATGCGATTGATTTTTATGAAAGCTTAGAAGGTATGCGAGTTACACTTCCAACACCAAAAGTGGTTGCACCGCAGAAGCATGGGAATTTATATGTAACGATTGCAAATGGTAGCAATAAAGTGGTAACGAAATATGGAACGCCGCTTTTAAGTGAGACGCAACTCAATCCAGAACGCTTATCTTTAAAAGTACCTCGTAACTATGTAGCAAAAGTTGGTGATACTTTTAACGGTGATATAACAGGAGTAGTAGGTTATGATTATAGCGCATACCGCATTTCGCCAGTGACGGAATTACCATCTGTGATAGACGGAGGGTTTAAACAAGTGGGAGCAAAGATTCAGCCTCGGCTTGGGAGAGTAACAGTCGCTACATATAACATGGAAAACTTTTCTGCAAATCAAAAGGAAACATCTGATGAAAAAGTAAAAGCGCTCGCGTATTCGATTAAATATAATTTAAAAATGCCGGATATTATTGGTGTGCAAGAGATGCAAGATAATAATGGAACAATAAATGATGGCACAACAGATGCTTCATTAAGTGCAAAACGTATAATTGATGCGGTGCAAGCAATCCATGGTCCAAAGTATGAATATGTAGAAGTAGCGCCTCTAAACAATCAAGATGGAGGAGCGCCGGGAGCGAATATTCGCGTCGGTTTTTTCTATAATTCATCGCGCGTAAAACTAGCGGATCAACCAAAATTGTTAGAGACAAATCCGACACGCATTGGGCAGGACAATCCGTTATTTGAAAGCACCCGTAAACCATTAGCCGCTGAATTTACATTCCAAGGTCAACATCTAGTTGTTATTTCTAATCATTTAAACTCAAAAATAGGTGATGCACCGCCATTTGGAAGCATACAACCACTGGTATGGAAAAGCGAAGAAAAACGAGTACAGCTGGCCCAAGAAGTGAATCGTTTTGTGAAAGGAATTCAAAAACGAGATGCGAACGCACCTGTTGTTGTAGTAGGGGATATGAACGATTTTGAATTCTCTAAACCACTGCAAGCGCTAAAAGGCGACACATTACAAAATATGTTAGAAACTGTTTCAAAAGAAAATCGGTACACATATATTCATGAAGGGAATGCACAAGTACTAGATCACATCTTAGTGACAAATAATATTGCAAATCATACAATTGTAGATCCAGTACACTTAAATACAAATATGATGAAGGAGCACGGCCGCGTCAGCGATCATGACCCGGTGCTTGCGCAAATTGATTTGAAAAAAGCCCGTTCAGTTTAGACGGGTTTTTTTACGTAGTGCGGTGACGAAATTTGTCGACTGGTCGATATCTTGTGTCGAAACGCCGATAAAATTGATTTTGCGCCGATATATTTCATTTTGCGCCGATAACTAGGTAAGAATCGCTGATATATTTTAATTTTGTGCTTATGATGTAATTTTTAACGTTTGTTTGCAGCGCATTCTTTTTTGCAATTTACGTGTATATTTCTTTTTATCTTTTCTTGTTCCTTTTATATACATAAATAAACTAACGATTCCAAACAATGTATATTGCAGAGTAAGAATGTACGGAGACATTCCTTGCAGTGGTTGTTTCGGATCATATAGATGAATAGGTGCTCCTCCAATGGTAGGAAAAATAATATTTAAAATAACATAGGGAAGTGAACTTACAGTGAATGGAAATAAAATCGCCATGTAATCTTTTTGCGACCACATAGAGGCAGCTAGACCTAACACAGCCATGAAACCAGCAAATAAAAAATTAATCCCAATGTATACAGAGATATAAGTGATCGGAGAATCATAATACAATGATGCAAACATGCCATTTGTATTGATTAAATTATTTGTTACGGATGGTACACCATCTGGTATTGTGAGCTTACAAAGTAATAAAGAAAGTAAGAACGGAAAAATGTAAAGGAATCCACCACAAAAAAAGGTAACGATATATTTTGTGTATAAATACGAAAGAAAGGAAACTTCTTTACTTATAAAAGACTTAAATTCTTCTAATCTATCAGCGTTATAACTTGTGCTAAAAGGTAAAGTAGCGATAATGGGCATTAACAATAAATAAACATCCATTTCATTATCACGAAATCCAATCCACTTATAGGATGTTGTTAATAATTCGTCTGGTACAGAATTAATATATTGTAAAACGTAGTAATAGTGATATATAAAAAGAAGAACGAACATACTGCATAAAAAACACATCGAGAGCGGATTTAAAAAAGCTTGTTTAATTTGTAAGCGAAGTGCACGAATCATGATTGAGAAACCCCCACTGATTAAAGTTCCACTTTATCTTTCATTTTTTGATAAGAGTAATACTTGATTGTAAAGAATATACTTATTTTCTATATTACTATTAATTGTAAAGATTTTCTTGTTTTTTTATCAATAATTGGAATGTTATTTGTAAAATAGAGTTGATAATCCTGAAAGGGGAAATGGAGTATGAAAAAAGTATCATCTAAAATATCTAAAGCTGAGTTAGAAATTATGAAAGTACTTTGGTTGAATTCTCCGCAAACGGCAAATGAAATCATTGAGAAGCTAGAGTCAAAAATAGATTGGAAGCCAAAGACAATTCGAACATTTATTAATCGGCTCGTTCAAAAGGAATCAGTTTCGTATCATTAAGATAAAGGGCATATGTATGCGTTACGATCCATTAGTATCACAGTTGCAAGTCGAAACAAAATCGTTACTGAATCGTTTTTGTGGTGCAGCGTTCAAACCGTTACTTGTAAATTTTTTAAAAGAAGAGAAACTTTCTTCAGAAGATATTCATGAATTGAAACGCATTTTGGATGAACAGACAGAAGAAAATGAGCAGGAAGGTAGATCGTAATGATAGATACATTCGTACATATTTACCTTTCGCGCTTCTTTGACTGGATAATTGAAACATCACTTATGGCGAGTATATTAGTCGGTATCATCTTATGTGTCAAAATTGTACTCAAGGATAGGCTAACGCTTAGGTGGCAATATGTATTATGGATGATTGTAGTAGTGAGACTTCTTTTACCATAGTCACCAGATAGCTCTTATAACATATTTTTACCTTTTCACTTCCGTCCATTTTTTGATACACTATGACTATTATAAGCAAGGTTTCATTTATGACTGGAATTTTTGATACGGGGAATAACTAAAAAAGAGAACTTGTATATACTGGAAGACTGTGATAATATCAAATGTGTACAAATTGACTATATTATCCATTTGGTCATTTTTGGAGGTGAAGATGTGGCAATAGATCGAAAACGTTCTATTATTGAGGCTGCAACAAAATCTTTTTCAGCGTTTGGTTATAAGGCAACGACAATGGATCAAGTTGCGAAATTGGCTAATGTTGGAAAAGGGACAATTTATACTTTTTTCAAAAATAAAGAAGAATTATTTGGTGAAATTATTTCGAATTTAATTGCAGAAATGAAGGAAGTTGCAAAAGAATCCATTCGTCCAGATATTTCATTCTTTGAAAATGTACATAGAGCATTATACAGCATCTTAGAATTTAGAAAAGAGCATCAGCTTATGATTAAGCTGATCCAAGAAGAACGAGATATGGGAACGAAAGAAGTACAAGAAGTGATGCAGCAAGTAGATACAGAAATTGTATCCTTTATTCAAGCCTATTTGGAATTTGCAATCGAGAAAGGTGAAATCAGTAAATGCGATCCAGAAATTACAGCGTTTATTATGCTTAGACTATATGTATCACTTATTTTCGATTGGGAAAAAAATCATGAGCCACTAGAAAAAGAAAGAATTGCAGAGTTATTTGAACTATATTTATTAAAAGGATTGTCAAACTAAGATAATCTTTTTTTTGTTTCAGTAGGAATGATTCTGTAGCATGACGGTTAAGTGAAGTATGTTCTATACTCATATATATTGCATAAGATGTTCAAGAGAAAGAAAGAAGGGCGGGGAGTTTTATCATATATTTGCAATATGAAATTGGGGAGATAGAAGGACTTTGTAATCAGCTCATGGCTATTTTTAGAACAATAGGAGAAGCTTTATATTATGCGAAGCAACATGATGCAGTTTGTATCCTTTTAAAAGATGTGCAAACTCGAAATTCCGTTGACTTTCATAAGAGCCCGTATTTTTCAAAAATCAATATTGACTCTTATTTGGATGTAGATGAATGTAGGGCGTTATTTTACAAGAAAAATATTTTAGTGAAGCGGCATCAACCGGATATGGATGAGACTTTTAAGCATATGATTACTTGTAGGCGGTTTCTTCAACGACATATATTACGAGATGAAAGTAGGGAGACAGGACAATTTATTGCGAAATCTTTACCCTTTGCGAAACATATACAAAAATTAGCTAGCTGCACGATTGGTCTTATGTCTTTTTACCCGAGATGGAGAGCGATTCAGCTTAGAATTGAAGGAGATTTAGTTCATTTACCTGTGGAAGGATTCGACTTAGCGGCTCATACAGAAAATCAACTTCAACAAATAATCAATACAATTGCAAGTACAGCGGATTTATCGGCTGTTTATATTGCTTCTGGTGTTCAAGAGGAAAAGTATCATCGCATTGTAGCTCGTATAAAAGAACATTTTCCTCATTTAGTCATAGTCAGAAAGCAAGATGTTTTACAAACGTACCCTGGCTTGCAGAAGGAGTTAGATGCATTGTGTTTAGAGGAACAAGCATTAGTCGACTGGTTAGTTTGTATCGGTGCGCCTCTTTTTGCTGGACCTCATGCCTCCTCATTTAGTTATTTAGCAGGATATATGCGCCATTATCGAGGGTTTGATAAAGAAACGACATATTTATGGCCAGAGTATCAACCATATTGGGATCAATGGTTTCCTCGTTTGTAGAGAAGATGAGTATATAAAAATAGTGCCATATGTATAAGTTTCATATACAATGGCACTATTTTTTTGGTCGTATGTGTGAGTTATATGTTACTCCCTGCATATTTTCTTTGTAGTTCCTCTTTCTTATCGAATACATCTTGGAACTTATTGTCATATCCTTTCGGAAATAGGACACCTAAACCATATGAATGGGAAAATTCAAGATAAGGATGCTGTTTTTTTAATGTCTCCCATAACTTATATACGCCAAAATCACGATCCAACACGGCAATATCATGAAATAAGACGGCACCATTTTTAGAGACTTTCGGCAACCATGTTTCAAAATCATGTGAAACAGCTTCAAATGTATGATAACCATCAATGTGCAATACATCTATACTTTCATCCTCAAATAAATGTAAAGCATCATCAAATGTGGAACGGATTAAGCGTCCTATTGTTGGATAACAATGGTTTGTTACATAACTAACCATTTCAAACACATTCTCTCCGTATGGTCCGCTATGTAAATCACCTTTCCAAGTGTCAACAGCAAAACATTCGGCGGAAAGTTGTTCATCTTTTATTCCTTGGCAAAAGCTGTAAAAAGAAGAACCATAATGTGTTCCTAATTCCACTACCTTTTTCGGTTTCATAAATCGAATGAAGTCGTATGCAAAGTGGTTGTGTCCTACCCAAGCAGAAGATAATCGAATAGACGGATGTACGTAATCAACATCAAATACCGGATTATGATATACCCATTGCATATACAGTTCCCCCCTGAAATTTGGTTCATAATGTAAATATATGTATGTCCTTCAAGGATAGAACGATTTTCGTAGTCATTAACAATTTGAATCGGTTATTAGGGTTTTCTCTAACCGTTCTTTCTGATGGAGATGATGTGCAAAGTGCATATACACAAGTTGAAACCATTCTGTTGCACATAAGTGACCAAGTCCAGGATGAGCCACTGTATGATGGGACGGAATAGAAGAGAGCTTTAGCTGAGTCTTTTTCATCTTGTCGATAAGCTGTAATAATCCTTGTTTTAGATTTTCTTTGTTTGTCGGGTTTTCTGGTGTATATCCAGGGCGATTCGGTATTTTGATTTGAATAGGAGGGAAGGCTCCCATTTTATATACGTCTTCCCCCATTTCTGTTTTTTCACCACTGATTATAGCTGAACCAGTTGCACACTGTTCTATTGCATGTAATTGCATATTGGAAGCTGTAAGTAAGTGATAATACATTTGTCCAAGCGACCATTCTTCTTCAGAAGGCTTTCGTCTCAGTTGTTCCAATGAGTATTTGTTTAATTCATTGATGTAATACAGTGCTAATGTTTCAAACTTCTCTAAAACCATAGTATTGTTCATAGCGTGATCTCCTTTATATAAAAATATATTTCTTAAGGATGACTATAAACGATTCCTACTGACACCGTTATGTCAGTAGGAAAAGAAAAGTTAAGATTGTAACATTTTCTTTGCTTCTTCTCGCATGTTATCAGCAAGAATGGTTGGTTCTAATACTTTTACTTGACTACCCCAGCTGAATATCCATTGAAATACCTCATCAATAGTTCTACATTTTAAAATGACATGAAAACCATCATTTTTATATTCATATGAATCAATAAAAAAGTAACGAGACTCAACAATTTTATGTGCAATCTGAGTAGAGAATACTAAATGAATTGTAACAGTTCGATTATCTGTTGGTTGATAATCTTGTAAATAAAAGTTTTTCGGTTTTTTGAAAAAGGTGTGTTCTTGTTGCAAGTCGTCCATGCGATCTAAACGGAAATGACGGATTTGTTTTCGCAACAAGCAATAGCTAACGATATACCAAATGCCTGAAATATTGACTAATCCATAAGGGTGAACGGTACGTTTTATTTTTTCGGTTTGATTTGGTTTTCGGTAAGAAAAAGAAACACATCGTGCTGTTTGAATGGCCTCTTGTAAAAGAATAAGCTGGTTTTCCAGTTGTTCTGGATTAAATTTTTGGTGAGGAAAGGTTCCAGATAAGAAGCGGAAAGTTCCTTTTAAATTTTCGATTTGTGTTTGCTGTTCAGAAGGGAGAATAGATTCCAATTTTTCCTTAGCAGATTTGGCATGTATAGAAAAATGAGAATCAAAGTTTTTCTCCACATAATCGCTTCCAAGTAAAAGAGATACAGCTTCCTCAGGCTTGAATTGGATAGGTGGCAAGAAATAACCATCCATTAAAGAATACCCTTGCCCTGGAATAGAAAAGATGGGAATCCCCGATTCACTAAGGGCTTGCATATCCCGGTAAATGGTTCTTTTACATGTTTCAAACTTCTCTGCTAACATGTGAGCTGTCACAACTTGGTTCCTCTGTAACTCAATTAATATAGCGAGTAAACGATCTGTTCGGTTCATGATAATCATCCTATTTCTATTTATTCTGTTTATAGCAAGTGTTCGAAAAGTCCACTTATTTTTTCTGCAAATATATACTTTTTCTTATGAATAATATTAATATAGTAAAATCATAAGAACTCATATTGCAGTTTCCAATAATATACTATATAATTTACTAAAGAAAACGTTTTCATACAAAGGGGGAGAATTTCGTGTCAACGATTGAGGACGTGGCGAAATTAGCGGGATTATCAAGAACAACGGTTTCTCGGGTGATTAATAATCATCCGTACGTATCAGATGAGAAGAAAAAGAGAGTTCAATTAGCGATGAAGCATTTAGGCTTCGTACCTAATTCGGCAGCAAGAAGACTTCGAAAACAAAAAACGGAGACAATTGCAGTTCTCGTTCCAAGAATTACAAATCCTTTTTTCAGTAGATTTATTGAAGCAATTGAGATTGCTGCTTCTGAACATAAATATAAACTGATTATTTGTCAAACAAGATACTTACCAGAAAAAGAGATGGAATACTTACAACTGTTATCAACAAAACAAGTAGATGGCATTATTCTATGTTCCCTTGAGAACTCATGGGAAGATGTGGAGCCATATTTACAACACGGTCCAATTGTGTTATGTAATGAATATATTGAAGAAGCAAATATTCCAACGGTTAAATTTGATCATGCTCAAGGAGCATATATTGCGGCAAAACATGTATTAGAGCAAGGGTATCGCAATCTTATTTTCTGCCGTGGCAATGAAACAAAGGTAATTAGCCAACAACGAAAAATGGGATTTTTGCGTGCAGTTACTGAGCAGGGGAAACATGTAGAAGGAATTGATTTTATTGAAAACGTTTTCTCGTGGGGAGATGGGAAAAGACTCTTTCATGATGTATTAAAGGACAAAAAAAATCCTACCGCTATTTTGGCAGGAGGCGATGAGGTTGCAGCTGGCATTATTTCAGAGGCGAAACGCCATAACTGGAGTATTCCAGATAACCTAGCTGTAATTGGTTTTGATAATCAAATTTTATCAAAAATTACAGAGCCTGGTATTACGACAATGGAACAACCAATCGATGACATGGCTCGAAAAGTTATAGATTTAATGATAGATAAAATCCATACAAAAAATTATCGCAAAAAAGAACTATATGAGTTTGAGCTGGAACTCTTGGTGAAAGGTTCAACGATGAAAGATGCGATGTTACTAGCCTAGTAGACAATGTCTGCTAGGTTTTTTATGTGTATACACGATTATTCTTCGTGAACACAGTCATCGCATTTATTATGGTATGCTTCGTGTTGCTCATCAATTTCCTTTCCGCAATGCGTACAAGTTTTTGTTGGCAAATTTCTGAAAAATTCCATTGGTTGATCAATCATGAAAATCCCTCCATTTCTTAATAATATTGTATTAGTACAAAAATAAAAAGTCAACAACTGTTTTATAACAAAATGAAAAATAATGAAAAAGTTTAGGAAATGGATTATAGTTAACAATGTAGAATGTAAGTGAAATCTTTCTCAATATAGAAAGAAAGCATGCATTTCTATCGGTTTTTGAAAGGATGGATACATATGAAGGTGACTGTTGTTGGCTTTTGGGGCGGCTTTCCAGAAGCGGGAGAAGCGACATCGGGGTATTTGTTTGAACACGATGGTTTTCGTTTACTTGTTGACTGTGGCAGTGGTGTATTAGCACAGCTTCAAAAATATATAGCACCATCTGATATAGATGCAGTTTTATTGTCGCATTATCATCATGATCATGTTGCGGATATTGGGGTATTACAATATGCAAGGTTAATTACAAATGCGACAAAAGGGCAATTACCACAATTGCCAATCTATGGGCATGGTTTTGATGTACAAGGATTTGCGTCCTTAACGCATGAGCCGCATACGAAAGGAATTGTCTATCATCCAGAGGAAACATTGCAAATTGGACCGTTCTCCATTTCATTCTTAAAAACAGTACATCCTGTTACGTGCTATGCAATGCGCATTGCGACGGGAGATAAAGTTGTTGTATATAGTGCGGACTCTAGTTATATTCCTGAATTTATTCCATTTACAAAGGATGCGGATTTATTTATTTGCGAATGCAATATGTATGCGCATCAAGAGGCTGCAAAAGCAGGGCATATGAATAGTATAGAAGCCGCAAACATAGCAAAGCATGCCAATGTAAAAAAATTAGTATTAACGCATTTGCCCCATATAGGAAATCCAGCTGATTTAGTAGAAGAAGCAAAACAAATTTTTAGTGGCTCTATTGCATTAGCGCATAGTGGCTATACTTGGAATTCATGAGGTGAGAACATGTTATTTATTGATAATAAAGGGATTACAGATCCTACGATTAATTTAGCAATTGAAGAATATTGCGTGAAAAATTTAGATATTAATGAAACATATTTGCTGTTTTACATTAATGAACCTTCCATCATTATTGGGAAAAACCAAAATACAGTCGAAGAAATTAATGCAGATTATGTGAAAGAGAAAGGGATCCATGTTGTACGCCGTTTATCAGGTGGCGGGGCTGTGTACCATGATTTAGGAAACTTAAACTTTAGTTTTATTACAAAAGATGACGGGGATAGTTTTCATAACTTTAAAAAATTCACAGAGCCCGTTACGAAAGCACTTGGTAAATTAGGTGTGAATGCAGAACTTAGTGGACGTAACGATATTTTAGCTGAGGGACGAAAAATTTCAGGTAACGCTCAATTTTCAACGAGAGGTCGTATGTTCAGTCACGGTACATTATTATTTGATTCTGAAATCGATCACGTTGTATCTGCATTAAAAGTGAAAATGGACAAAATTCAATCAAAAGGAATTAAATCGATTCGCAGCCGTGTAGCTAATATTACGGAATTTTTAAATGAAAAGATGACAACAGAAGAATTTAAACAGCTTCTTCTTGAGACAATCTTTGAAGGAGAAAAGGAAATTCCAACATATGAGTTAACAGAAGAAGATTGGAAAGAAATTTATAAAATTTCTGAAGAGCGCTACCGCAATTGGGACTGGAACTACGGAAAGTCACCGAAGTTCAATTTACAACATTCACACCGTTTCCCAGTTGGACAGGTTGATGTTCGATTAGAAGTGAAAAAAGGAACAGTAACAGAGTGTAAAATATATGGTGACTTCTTTGGTGCACTCGATGTTCATGATATTGAAGAGCGTTTAACAGGTGTTCAGTTTGATAAGGAAGCCTTTGCTGCAGCGTTAGAAGACGTAGATGTAAAACGCTACTTTGGGAATATAACGAAAGAAGATTTCTTAGCATTGTTCTTTTAATAGTGGACTGCTCTCCTAAATTGGGAGAGCAGTTTTCATGTCGTTATTTGTCGTACCGTCGATATCCTGTGTCGAATGGCCGATATATTTTAAATTGCGCCGATATATGTTGAGAAACGGTCGATATATTTCAAAAATCGCTGATAAAATTTCATGCACCATTATTGTTTCACCTCAATTCATTACGAAATACGCTGTAACTGAAATGGGTAAGATTCTTTTATGTTTTTGTAAAAAAGCGGTAGATGCGGTAAGGCGCATGGATTGTAAAAATGAATGAACCTTCATTTCGCTCGTACCTACTGGTAGTAGTGATTTACGCTGCTACTTTATATGCGAGTATTTGAATGTTACTTGATACCCTAATTTTCTTTTAATATAATGTATTTAGAATTTTTAAATTTTCAAAATTTTATAAAGGTGGGGGTTATGTGAATCTCGTTCAATCTTTAGCTGAGACAGCCGTAAAGAAAGGGGAGAAACCAGCTTATATATTTATGGATGAGTCGGTCTCGTATGACCAATTAAATAAAATGGTCACAAAGTTTTCTAGTAATTTAGCAAAAATGGGCATCACAAAAGGGGATCATGTTGCATTAGCTGTTGGGAATTCACCACATTTTTTAATCGGGTTATATGGGGTCATGAAAACAGGAGCAACCGTTGTTCCGGTTAACCCAATATATACCGCAGATGAAATGCATTACATTTTACAAAATGGAGACGTAAAAACAATCATCATACTCGACATCCTTCTACCGATTATACAATCTCTTACAACAAGACTTCCTTCTCTCGAACATATTATCATATGTGAAACCTCATCAGATTTTCAACTTACAGACAACGAAAAAGTGAAAACGTTTACTAGTTTGGTGGAAACTGGAGATATATCTTATGAAGGTCCACTATTACATGAAGAAGACGTTGCGGTTATTTTATACACTTCAGGAACAACGGGACAACCAAAAGGTGCTATGTTAACGCATAAGAATTTATATAGTAATGCGAGAGACGTTGCGACATATTTACAATATACAGAAGATGACCGTGTTGTGGCGGCGTTACCGATGTTCCATGTGTTTTGTTTAACCGTTGCGATTCATGCACCGATTATAAATGGGGCAATCATTTTAATGTTACCAAAGTTTAGTCCAAAAGAAGTATTTCGCATTTGTCGCACATATAAACCAACAATATTTGCCGGTGTACCAACGATGTACAATTATTTATATTTATATGAAGGAGCAAGTGCAGAAGATATGCACTCACTCAGACTTTGCATATCTGGTGGTGCATCTATGCCTGTTGCTCTTTTGGAGAATTTTGAAAAACGTTTTCGTGTCATTGTTTCAGAAGGATACGGACTATCAGAAGCATCGCCAGTGACGTGTTTTAATCCATTGGATCGGCCGCGAAAACCAGGATCGATTGGAACGAATATTTGGCATGTTGAAAATAAAGTAGTAAATGAGCTTGGTGAGGAAGTACCTGTTGGAGAAGTTGGAGAACTGATTGTTCGCGGTCCGAACGTGATGAAAGGGTATTATAAAGCTCCAGAAGATACAGCAGCAGTGCTTCGTGAAGGGTGGCTATATACAGGTGATCTAGCAAAAATGGATGAAGAAGGTTACTTCTATATTGTGGATCGTAAAAAAGATATCATCCTTGTCGGTGGATATAACGTATATCCCCGGGAAGTAGAAGAAGTATTATATAAACATGAGGAAGTGGCTGAAGTAATCGTAATAGGTGTTCCGGATGAAAGTTTAGGAGAAGCTGTATGTGCTTATGTTGTTCCAAAACATGACAGGGTACGAGAAGAAGAGCTCATTCATTATTGTTCGTTGCACCTTGCAAAATATAAGGTTCCCAAAAAGATAGAATTTTTGAAGGAATTACCGAAAAACACCACGGGAAAACTATTAAGAAGAGCTTTGAGAGAAAAGGCAATGCAAGTATAAAGTAAAAAACAACACTGAGTTTGTCAGTGTTGTTTTTTACTTTACTTCTTCTCTACTAGTTTTTTATTTTTCCAATCTAATACAAATGATTTATTAAATGTTTTTTGATCTACATCTTTTATATTATTTCCAACCCAGTTACCAGTTCCGAATGTAAAGCCAGGGCGAAGTGTATAATCGTCAGCATGCTTTGTATAAGCAACTTGGATAGAAGACTGTTCTGTATCTTTTTCTGAAATGACAACAGCAATCATGCCTGGAGAGAAACCGCTATTTGTGAGAGCTGGAAGGTCATTCATTGGGACTAGATTGCCTCGTGCATCTGTTTCATGAGGATACGTACGAGAATACATAAATAATTGGTTTCCATATAAAGCATGGTAAGAATCGCGAGTGTAAATGCCCCAGTTTTGATTATTATATCCATTAAAGAATACGTTCCATTTTACATGTTTATTTGTTTGATCAATTAAGTTTGTTTTATAGCTTGTTTGTTTATAACTGACGGAATCAGACCAAGTTACTTGACCTGTTGCTCCAGATTCGCCACTAGGACCGCTTGGTGTTACAGAGGCTTTGATAGAGCCGCCAAGTTGATAAGAAACGCTTGATGTGACAGTCGTTTCTTCCACTGCATTTGTCGGTGCTACATGAAAGAATCGCGACGTATTATCTTGTAAATTCATTGCAATATCATATTGTGATGGATAGCGCAATGTGACACTTGCCCCTGGAATTGGATATCCATCAACAGGTGCGTCACTAAGAGTTGGGTTTGCTTTCATAAAGCTACCTGTTGTATTAATAACCGCAATTTGCTTATCAGCACTTGGATCATCAATGAAAGTTACTTTTAATGACATTGTCATATTATCTGCTTGTTCATTATTAAATGTATTGTAGCTTGTATGTGTTTTTGCATTTTGACCGATATCTGTTACAACTTGAGAAGTTGTTTGTGCAGCGACAACCGGTGTGTGCATTGCTAGGGCACTACTTGCCAACACAGCAGATAATGCGAGACATTTTACATATGTTTTAGAACGTTTCATAGAATCACTTCCTATTTTGTCGATATATGTCGTATTTCACATATATCGTAGCATGAAAGTGGAAATGACAGGAGAGAATATGCGAAATTGCATATTGGAAATAAACGAAGGAAATGAAAGAGGAGATGTACACTCTTTCATTTCTATTAATCCTCTTTTAAAATAGAGACATTCCATTTCAAATATTTGACTAAAAGCGAGTATAAATGTTTTAGTGCTTGATAAGATACACCAGCGATGACTAAGCCAATAAAAAAACCTATCAACACACTATAAACATCTGAAAAATGGATTTGATGAAATCCTTTTGTAAATCCAACTATTACTAGTAGTAGAGGTGATAGTAATAGTAAAGGAGTAGCAACGATGAGTGCAAGAAGAATTGGCGATAGCAAGAGTAATAAGAAGAAAGCTATCATGATACATATAAAGTTTGCCAAACCTAAGCTCATAACAGACAGGATTGCTATTATCATATTTTTGAGGCTGCGTTTTTGATTCGCGTTGTTTATAGCGTATGTAACATTCATTTCTTTCGCGATCGTTTTAGGGTTTCCAAGTTTTTTACAAATCTCTTCTTCAGATTTCCCATCCTGCTTACCGCTAATAAAATGAGTTTCATATTCTAATAGAATATCGTTTTTTTCTGAATTTGGTATGTTTCCTAGGGAAGAGCTAAGTTTGTTTAAAAATTCCTTTTTGTTCACTACAATCACTTTCCTTTATGAAATGATGCATCACAGTTAAGAATTCAATCTGTTTCTTTATGAGAATTTTGAAAATAAGTGGAGAGAACCTTTCGTTGCGAAAGCGATTCGTCCCCCTCTATTTTTTTAAAATGACATGTTTTTTGGAATGATTTATCTAATTATTTCTAAATATACCATCAACTACCATATATTTCAAGGTACTGTATTATTAGTAGTACTATAAATTGATGAGTACTATATGTATGGATTTTGTATCATCATTTAGACATAAGAACAAATGTATGAACCTAAAACTTCTTCGTAGTGACAATATAACAAGTCGGTTTTCCATCTTGTTTCTTTACTAGATAAATCCTGGAATTGTTTTGTGAAATAAAGTAAAAAAACGTCAAGAAAAAAATGGAGCTTTTCTTTATCATAATACATAGAAGGCGGGTGAACAGAAATAGGAAGAAAAAGGGCGAATCAATGATGATTCGCTCTTTTTATACAGAATACGTAACGACAATTTCGGTTAAGACGTTCTCTTTTGATTCGGAAATGGAAATATGATAGTAATAGCTGTTCCTTTCCCAAGTTCACTTTCAATTGAAATCGTACCGTTATGAGCGAGGACAAGTTGCTTTGTAATAGCGAGACCAAGTCCTGTTCCTGCATTATTTTCTTCTGTATTTGTTCCGCGGTAATACCGTTCAAATAATAGTTCTTTTGTTTTTTCATCCATTCCCTTTCCGTTATCTGTAATAGAAAGAGTGAAAGAATCCTTGTTTTTTGCTAGTTTGACGAGGATTTTGGTCGTTTCATTGTTATGTTTTACGGCATTTGCTAATAAATTTTCAATAATGCGCTGGAACCACTTTTCCTCAATCGAATAATAGATTTTATGGGAACTTGGAACAAATTCAATATTTTGATTTTGAAGCGTAGGGTTATTAATAAATTGCAATAAAATCTTTTGAACAAATTGATTAATTTCAACATGTGAATGTTGAGAAGGAAGCACATTGTTTTTTAATTGGTATGTTAAGCTTAAATCATCGATTAATGTAGTCATATATTGTGATTTTTCTTTTATGACATGACCGAACTCTTGAATATCTTGATCAGTCCATTGATATTGGTTAGATTCTAATAAAAGAGAGTAACCGTAAATCGAACTAAGGGGTGTTTTTAAATCATGAGTGAGTCCGGTAATCCATTCTTCGCGTGTTTGTTGAAGTACTTGTCGCATCGCTTCGTTTTTTTTGAGTGTAATTGAAAGATGTTCTAACGCCTTTGTTACATCTTTAAATAAACGGAATGACCATTTTTCTTTACCAGAGCGCCGAAAGCGAATCGGTTTTCCTTTTTTACTAACAGGTTCTTCATATATTCCGCCGGCTATATTTTTGAGCCAACGCATTGTATGTAACAGCGGTTTTCCAAATTTTCTACCGTACCAAATAGAAATAATGACTAAATAGACAAATGTGACAAGAAAAACAACACCGAAAAAGGTAAGGAATTTTTTCGCGATTACATCCTCATCTATTTCAGATGGATTATAATGAGCATTTTTAGTTGTGATTGTAAATAAAGTTTTGTCTTCCGGATTATAAAGAGTTGAAATGTTTTCTTGATGATTCCAAGGCTCTTTTTCAGAAAGTACGGCTTGAATGGCAGAAAGGGGCTTGCTTCGGTTTTCCGGATAAGAAAAAATTTCTTCCCCATCTGCATTAAAAATTTGTAATACAGCATTTGCAGCAGAAAGTTGTTCTTTTTCAGAGTCAGTTAAAGAAAAATTTGCTGTGAATGGTGCATTGTGCTCTTTTTGTAGTTTCTGCAACAATTTATTGCTTTGAAGTTGCTCACCATAAATTACAATTGCTTTCTTTTTTCCTAATTCAATATCCCAATAAGTGAATTTATACGGGCTATGTATTTGCTGCCTTAAATATGCGACTAATGATGTTTTTGTGTAGGAATCAGGAACCTCTTTAGGTGTATTATAGTGATATAGTACCTTTCCGTTTTCATCCACAATTTGAAGCCAATCCTCTTTTTTTTGAATCGTTTCTTTTACTTTAGCATTCAATGTAATATGACTGTTTTCGAAAGAAACGTAACTGGAAATTGTTGAATTATCAAATTCTGATACATTTGTTTCGGATAAGGACGAGTTAATCAAAATAGCGAAATATCCGAAGGCAATTACGACAGCAATTAGTAAAGTGAATAAGACAAAAATATGTTGTAGAATAAATTGGATAATTAATCTTTTACTTAAATTCATCGCGATTACCTTCCTGGAATGAATTTATAGCCAAGTCCGCGAACTGTTTTTATATACTGTGGGTTGCTTGGGTTGAATTCGATTTTTTCTCGCAGCTTGCGAATATGGACCATCACGGTATTATCATCTCCGTTATAGGCTGGAGCGCCCCAAACTTTTTCGTATATTTCTTCTTTAGAGAAGACGTAATTCGGATGTTCACAAAAGAAGAGTAAGAGCTGAAATAGCTGAGCGGAGCATTCTACAATATTGCCATCTACTTTTAATTCAGCAGCATGTTTATCGACTTGAAATCTTCCAAATGAATAGATATCGGAAGTTTGTATTGTTTTTGGAGTGTATTTCAAATGTCTGCGCAGCTGTGCTTTCATCCGAGCAACAACTTCAAGCGGATTGAATGGTTTTGTAATATAATCATCTGCTCCATATAAAAATCCAGAGACTTTATCGAGATCAGATGTTTTTGCTGTTAGAAAAAAGATGGGACAATCTGTCTTTTGACGGATAATAGGACAAATATCAAAGCCGGATTGTCCAGGGAGCATTACATCGAGAATCATTAAATCATATGAATGATCTTCAACGAGCAACAAAGCTTCCTCAGCAGAAGTTGCGGTTGTAATATGAGAAAACCCTTCTTTTTGTAGAATTGTAGTTAATAGTTGTAAGATTGCTGATTCATCATCAACAAGTAAAATATTTGCGTTGTACAAAGTAAAATCCCTCCTAGTTTTCACAAAATATCATAACATTTTCTTGAAAGTTATGGGATTTTTAAGGAAATTTTAAGGTTTTCTTAGTTAAGAAATAAGATTTAGATGATATGATAAAAGTAAACATAGGGGAGGAGATGAGTATGAATCCGTTTTATTCGATGCGAGCAAGATATTTTTTGATTGTATTTACACCACTGATTTGGCTGGAGCGCAGCAGTAAGCAATTGCTCGAACATACACTTCATATACAAAATTCTTCTATTATAAATCTACTCATATTTTATATACTCCCAGTGATTTGGCTCTTGTATGAATATAGAAGAAAAGATATTCCATTAAGAGCATTTATTAATAGGCAAGAGACATTTCATGTACTGCAAGTTGTATGGATTACCATTATGCTTTGCCTCTTTAGCTATGGATATTTGATTTTGTATATGTATAGTTTCACGTGGATTACGCCGGATTTTATCATGAATGCTTTACATCAACCAATTATAGAAGAGACCAGCGGATATGTATATCAATTTATAATAGTTGTATTTATTGCACCTATTATAGGTGAATTTGTATTTAGAGGATTTCTTTTTCAGCGTTTTGCAGCAAAATGGGGAACGGGAAAAGGTATGATTGCAGTTGCCCTTTTGTTTGGTTGCATGCATATTGATTTTCTTGGTGCTGCCGTATTTAGCATCGTTCTATCTATTGTATATATTCGCTCGAAAAGCCTACTCATGCCGATTAGTATTCATATGCTAAACAATGCAGTTGTACTGATTGCCTCCAAATTTATAAGTAAAGAAGAAGCGATTAGTTTTGCCGACTTTTCCAACTATACAAGTTTTTTTACAGGACTTATGATCTTTATCTTTGGGTTAAATTTTGTTTTATTCTTTTTGTTTATGAACCGTCGTTATATGAATGAAGAACTACCAATTGTAACTTTAAATAAGATGTAAAGGCTCTAGAGCTTTCTGTTTAGGAGAGTTATATGGATGAAAAAGTTCGCAGGGAATATTCTGAAAGAAACAACAAATTCGACATCTATAACAGACATATGTAGTAGAGAAGTTTGTCAGTTAATTAGCCCGGTTATGGATCCGATTGTGTTCCCAGAGTTTTATTTGTTTTCAAGTACGAATCATAAAGAAAGCGCTATATTTCTGCTTATTCTTGTAGGAAGCATAATTGGAGTTGGGCTTGTTTTAGAAGAAATCGTAAAACGAATTTTGCTAAATTATAATAGTAACAATCGAGTAATCTTCAAAAAAATGTTTGAATATGTAGTGACCGCTTGTATATTCTTTTACTTTTTTAAAGCAGTGATTTATTTTGTCATGATGAAACGCGGATAGCGCGATTATGAAGGGAAGATCCCGTATAGAAAGGAATGGATATGTTTATATGAATGAAACAATACAATCAAATAAATTTTTCTATTTAATGATGATAAGTTTGATTGTAATTACGACTATAAATGTGAGCTTTCGTTGGAATGAACCGTACTTTTTTGTTTATTTGGCACTTCATCTATTAGGATTATTATGTATTTGCGGTGGAATGGTAGCGGAAAAAAAGAGTGCAGATTGTGTCAACTATATGTGCATAACGGGTCTTATTCTGTTGTTAACTGTGCAAGGAATTATGAAATATAGTTCTATGAACCTTCATAATTTTAGTTTATTGGTAGATATGATTCCGTAGCGGGAAGAGCCTATGGCAAAAGGATAACTTTTGGCGTAGGCTCTTTGTTTCTATTTGTGTCGAATCGCTGATATAGAGAAGGGATTGAAAATTACATGACAATTCCTTAGATTAGCTTGTTCTATTTTGAGAGAAGCGAACTTACAATAATAATAGACAGGCAGCATAGAGGAGGGAGTACAGTGAGAAAAGTTATTGGATGGTCGCTTTTTTTGTACGTTGGTTTTGCCTTATTTATATACTGGTATTTATTTGGTTGGAACCATGAAATGATTCCAGACATGTATAAAGGCACGAGTGCTGATCCAGCAACCTTTATGAGTGCGAAAGAACTTACATTAAGCCAAGATTTTTCGAGAGTTAAAAATTTGCTGTTTTTTTTATCTGTGCCTCTTGAATGGATGATTTTATTGTTTGTTCTCGTTTTAGGGGTATCAAATAAATTTGAGAAATGGTCAAAAGAAACATCGAAGGTAAAAGTCATACAAATTGCGATTTATTTATTTTATTTATCATTACTTACAACGGCACTTTCATTACCACTGCAATGGTTCGGGCATCAAGTATCTATTGATTATGGTATTTCAACACAAACAACAGCGAGCTGGATACGAGATCACGTTCTTGATTTTTGGATCAACTATGTAATAATGTTTCTGATCGTTTCCGTTTTATTATGGCTGATGAATAAATTCCCGAAGCGTTGGTGGCTAGCAGGCTGGGCATTATCTGTACCATTTACCATCTTTTTAACATTTGTACAGCCTGTTTTAATTGATCCGCTTTATCATGAGTTTTCAACTTTAAAAAATAAAGAGTTAGAAACGAAAATTTTAACGATTGCAGATCAAGCACATATCCCTGCGGAACATGTATATGAAGTGAATATGTCGGAAAAAACAAATGCATTAAATGCATACGTGACAGGGATCGGAAAGAATTTTCGCATTGTATTATGGGATACAACGCTTCAGCAACTAAAAGATAAAGAGATTTTGTTTATTATGGCGCATGAAATAGGACATTATGTCATGAAACATATATATTGGGGCGTAGCCAGTTATATTGTTTTAACATTTATCGGCATGTACTTGATTAGTCGTATTTTAAATCTTTGTTTACGAAAATGGGGAGATACATTGCGAATTTCAAAGCTTGCATGTTTATCCATTCTCCCTTTATTTTTCTTAATTTCCTCTATATTATCTTTTGCCGCAAGTCCGGCGACAAACTATGTATCTCGCATTGAAGAACGTGCGGCGGATCAATATGCATTACATATGACGAAAGATGGTAAGGCAGGAGTAAAAACATTCCAATATTTATCCAAAACAAGCCTTAGTCAAGTAAACCCACCTGCTTTAGTAAAATTTTTCTTATATACACATCCACCTATTTTTGAAAGAATTCATACATTTGAAGAATATGAGAGGCAGAAAAAATAAAGAAGTAGCGGTTTGCTACTTCTTTATTTTTAGTAAATAATTTTTGGTAAAATTTTTCATTGATTTTTCTGCTGATTTTTTCAATAATAAGCTATAAAATTTTAAAAATCTATATATAGAGGAGTAAAGTTGTATTTATGCGTTTTTTACGAAATTTGAAAGTGAAATATAAGTTATTTTTACTTATTTCATTAGTTGTTCTCGGTTTCATTGTGATGAGCTGCGTAGCAATGAACTCGATGAGACAGATGAAACAGAACACAAAGATTGTTGCAGATGATTATCAATATTCTAATGTCTTGTTGGAAAGTATGCTTCGCACACAAAAGGCATTAGAATATAATTTGCTAACATTAATGACGATTTCACAAAGTGAAGAGAGGAAAGAGATTGTCAAAGATATTGAAGATGACCTGAAGAAATATGATTCTTTATTGAAAGAATATGATGATGGCTTTAATTTAAGTAAGCAAGAAGATGAACTGTTTCAAAAGATGAAAAAGGTTGTACCAGATTACAGGAATACATATGAAAGTTTGTTTGAAAAAGAAAAGTTGATACATGATTCACAACATATAAATGAGTTCCGCGAAGAACTCAAACCAAAAGGTGCTGAGTTGGCTCGTTATACAGGTGATTTAGAAAAATATGTTGCCAATTTAGCAGATAAAGTATTCGATGATTCTCAAAATATGGTGGAACAATCTATTACAAGTTTTATCATAACTGTAACTGTTAGTACAATCTTGATCTGTATATTAAGTTATATTATTAGTAGGTTAATCGTCACGCCTTTACAAACTGTAAGTACTATGATGGGAAGAGTAAAAGAAGGCGATTTAACGGTATATGGAGATTATAAAGCGAAAGATGAATTAGGTATATTAGTTAGTGATTTTAATAGTATGATTGAAGGGTTAAGAGAGAATATGAAAGAAGTTGAAAAGAACATTCAACTATTATCGCAGCACTCTCATGCGGTCGTTTCCGCATCAGAAACGTCGCACCAGGCCGCTAAACAAATTATAGTAGATATTGAAGAAGTGGCAAGTGGTGCGGATAGTCAAAAGAAAGCGACGGAACAAACTGCGTGTGCAATGGAAGAATTGACACAAGAGATACAAGGAATCGTGGATATATCTTCATCTGTAAATGAGTTATCTTCTCAATCTGCATTAGAAGCGGATAGAGGAAATCAATTTATGAAGCAGATGACTCGACAAATGGATACCATATATGGTTCTGTCCAGCAAGGTGTGAAACAAGTAGGGAATATGAAAGTCCAATCAGGAGAAATTGTGAAAATTATTGATGTGATACAAGAAATTGCCTCACAGATTAATTTATTAGCATTAAATGCGGCGATCGAGGCTGCACGTGCTGGAGAAAGTGGTAGAGGTTTTGCGGTTGTTGCTGATGAAGTTAGACAGTTAGCGGAGCAGTCTAGTGAATCGGCAAAACAAATTGAACAACTTGTTGGCCAAGTCATGGAAGTAACGAACCATACAGTTGAGATAATGGGGAAAGTAGAAGAGGATGTTCAGCAAGGTACAGAAGTAGCTATGCGTACAGAAGAAGTATTTGGAAAGATTGCAGAAAAGGTTCAACAAGCATCGCTTCAAATTGAAAGTGCTTCTAGATCTACGGATGAAATGGCTGCAAGTAGTGAAGAAATTTCTGCTTCAGCAGAAGAAATGGCTCACATTGCCCAAAGATCATCTGACTGTACCGATATGGTAAAACAATCTATCTTAAAGCAGGAAGAATCAGTCCAAACCATTTCTACTGCAATTGAGCAACTCCATATTATCGCAGGGGGATTGGAGAAAATTGTTTCTCAATTTACCTTACAAAAATAGGGGAAACACTCGTCAGTAGAGGGATCATATGAAGAGAGAAAAAGACATGTTAAGTATGTGAAGCTTAATATGTCTTTTATTCTATATTTTTACAAATAATAATGTATGAAGTATAATTTGATTTAATTTTAAAAATATTTACATTTATTTCTTCGGAAGAAGGAATGCTTAAGGGGGATCTATCTTTTGGTTTCAAAGTATAAAGTAAAAATACAATCATCGATGCCAGCGCTAAAAATGATATTATCCATGTCTATTTTTGGATCAATTGGATTTTTTTCCGTTCAAACGAACTTACCATCTTTTGAATTAGTATTTATACGTTGTATTTGTGCGACAGTGTTTTTAACTTTGTGTTGGATTGTCACCGGTCAGTATAAGGAGGAGAAATGGAATCGGAAAGAAGTGATGCAAATATTAGCATGTGGTATATTTCTCGTTTTTAACTGGGTGTTCTTATTTAAAGCATTTGAGGTTATGTCGATTACAATCGCTATCTCTGTGTATCATCTTGCTCCTATCATTGTATTAATAATTGGGAGCCTCGTATTTAAGGAGAAATTAACAATATTCGCGATTATTTCCATTGTTATGTGTTTTATTGGAACTGTATTCGTTGCGGGAGTAGATGGGAGTATTTCTATGAGAAAACTCATGTCATCCGGAATGGTCTGGGCTCTTCTAGCAGCTTTATTTTACGCATTTACGACTCTTTTAGGAAAGGGAATTTCACAGACGAGTGCATACACAATGACATTTCTGCAAACCTTTTTAGGAATCTTTCTTTTGTTACCATTTGTTGATTTTCATGCATTTCAAGGACTGACAGAAAAGAATTGGTTGTATATAGCAGCAACGGGCCTTATACATACAGGATTTGTATATTATCTGTTTTTTGATAGTTTAAGAGATTTGCCAACAAGACTCATTTCTGTATTAGTATTTTTAGATCCAGGTGTGGCGATTTTATTAGATACGGTATTTACAGGCTTTAGACCAACAATGCTACAAGTAATCGGGATTATTTTCATTTTTGCTGGAATGGCATTTACGTTTCGAAAATCAGAAGTAGAAACAGCGCTTGAGGAAGAGCATGCGTATTCAAAGTGATAAAAAGTTAGAAATAGAAAGAAGTCTGTCTAAAAAGGATAATTTTCGGACGAGTTTTTTTATTTTTTGTAGGGATAAGGTGTGGGATTTGGCGTTTGGTCGATATCGTATAATTTTGCGTTTTTTGTCTATATCATGAACTTTTCATAGGAGAAGGATAGAGGTGAAATGGTATAGAATATATATTATATAACATCCTTGTAAGAGGTTTCATTAGTCCTTTTTAAAAAGAAGGAGGTATAAAAATAGAAGAAAAAAGGCGAGGATAACGGTTCTTCAAAACAATTTGCACCCGATTTACATTTTTAATATGAATTGCCCCTCTTATAATTGTGAAATCCATAATAATAAATATTAAAGCGTATTTGATTTGTTCATATGATTTGTCAATGAAGCATATGTAGTTATGAATAATCGAATACAATCTATTCTTTTCTTATTGTGTATCAATAGGGAGGAAGGAGAGAGGAAAATGAAGAAAAAAGTATGCCGTGTGATGACTACAGCAGCTATTGTTGGTGGGTTATTGATAAGTGCCGGTACGGCTCCAATTAGAGCGGAAGAGTACCCTGAGATGATCGTGTTTGCGGATGTTCCAGTAGGGCATTGGGCATATGATGATATTATGGATTTAGTTTATCATAAATTTCTTGAAGGGTATGGAAATGGTAAATTTGGTGTAGAAGATTATGTAACACGTGAACAAGTGGCAGCAGTTATATATCGTACACTTCAACTTGAGCACAAAGGACCGTTAAAGAACCCCTATAATGATATTTCTGAACGATCTACAATGTTTCCAAAAGAAATCTTAGCATTGACAGAGCGCGGTATTTTTAAGGGAAATGAAAACGGAAACTTTAGACCGATAGCACCGTTAACACGTGCGGAAATGGCACAGATTCTTACAAGAACATTCGAATTTGAAGTAAAGCGCCAACATACGTTTTATGATGTGCCCGATAATCATTGGGCAAAAGAGGCAATAAGTGCTTTACAATCAAATAAAGTTGTAATTGGAACTGGAAATGGAAAATTCGAACCAAGCGCATTTGTAACACGTGAGCAATATGCGAAGTTTTTAAATCAAGCTATTATTCATTATCATATAAAAGATGAAGTAGATGCATAAAGAGCTCTTGCATGATTATGAAAAAGTGCAATGATTTTTTATTGTACTTTTTGTTGTATTTATAATATACAATGTAATAAATGGAATTATGGATATTGGAAATGCTAGAAAGAAATATAGCAATGCCCCCTATATATAAAAGTATTTGTGCTGAAAATCATGATATTATATGAGGTTGATTATCAAGTTGATAAATAAAAAATTACATGTAATATAGTTCACAGATTTGTCACGAAGGTGGCAAATTTGTGTCTTGTCTCCTCTGTATCAATTATTTATATTAAAACAAAGTACATATACATAGAGGAGAGAATGTAGTGAATAAGAAATTTTTGAAAGTAGTCGCATCATTAACGATTATGGGGGGAGCTTTATTTAGCACAGAGAGTTTGAATGTAAAAGCTGAAAGTAAGCCGGTTGTATTTCATGATGTACCACAAGATCATTGGGCTTTTGAGGCAATCTCTGATTTAGGAAACGCGGGAATTATTGCGGGATATGGTCATGGTATTTTTGGACTAGGGGATGATGTAACACGTGAACAAGTCGCGGCATTAATTTATCGTAGTATGGAAGGAATTGAAGAGAAAGAGGAATATGAAAATCCATACGGTGATCTTGATGAGCATGGATCAACATTATTTTTGGAAGAAATTTTAGCTTTAACGGAGATGGGCATTTTCCAAGGGGATGAGCAAGGGAATTTTAGACCGAAAGATACGCTAACACGTGCAGAAATGGCCCAAGTTATTGCGACTGCTTTTGATTTAGAGGTGAAAGCTCCGCATAGTTTCAACGATGTTCCAGCAAATTCATGGGCAAAAGATGCAATTAGTGCTGTACAATCCAATCAGATTGCAGCAGGAATTGGACAAGGGAAATTTGCTCCGGAGATGAAGGTAACGCGTGAGCAATATGCACAATTTTTATATAATGCACTTACTAATGAACACGCTGAATAATAAATAAGGAATTGAAAGAAAAGAACCTGTGCCAAAAGGGTGTATAAAAAACCTTTTGATGCAGGTTTTTTCTTTTTATTATCTTGAGTGAATGGAAAATTCTATCATAAAAAAGATTGATTTTTCAAAAAACACCTTCCTTTTCCGAAATTTTGTTATATAATATAAAGAGTAAATATAAATCTGTTATAAGACAGTTTAAAAAGGAGATGCTAATATGTCAACGCAAACTTCACGAGTGACACTCGCTGGAGAATTATTACCATCGTACAACGAAATTTTGACACCAGAAGCGCTTACTTTTTTGAAAGAGTTGCATGAGAATTTCAATGAACGTCGTATTCAGTTATTGAAGAAACGAGAAGAAAAACAGAAAAGAATTGATGCGGGAGAGTTTCCGAATTTTTTACCAGAAACAGCACATATACGTGCGGGCAATTGGACAATTGCGCCGCTTCCGCGTGATTTAGAAGATCGACGCGTAGAGATTACGGGACCCGTAGATCGAAAGATGATTATTAATGCTTTAAACTCTGGGGCACATCTTTTTATGGCAGATTTTGAAGACTCGAGTTCACCAACATGGAAAAACATAATAGAAGGTCAAATAAACTTAAGAGATGCTGCGAAAGGAACGATTTCATATAAGAGCCCAAGTGGGAAAGAATACCGTCTTGGCGATCAAACAGCTGTACTTATTGTACGTCCGCGCGGTTGGCATTTAGAAGAAAAGCATATGCAAGTTGACGGGAAACGTATGTCAGGAAGTCTTGTAGACTTTGGACTGTACTTTTTCCATAATGCGAAAACTTTAATTGAAAAAGGAAGCGGTCCATATTTTTACTTGCCAAAGATGGAGAGCTATTTAGAGGCTCGTTTATGGAATGATGTATTTGTATTTGCACAGAAGTATGTCGGTATTCCAAATGGCACAATTAAAGCGACGGTACTGCTTGAGACGATCCATGCTGCATTTGAAATGGATGAAATTTTATATGAATTACGTGATCACTCCGCTGGATTAAATTGTGGACGATGGGATTATATCTTTAGCTTTTTAAAATGTTTCCGCAATCATAAAGCATTTTTGCTTCCAGACAGAGCACAAGTTACGATGACAGTACCGTTTATGCGCGCGTATTCTTTGAAAGTCATTCAAACGTGTCACCGCCGAAATGCACCAGCGATGGGGGGGATGGCAGCGCAAATTCCAATTAAAAATAATCCAGAGGCGAATGAAATCGCCTTTGAAAAAGTGCGGGTCGATAAAGAGCGCGAAGCTTTAGATGGGCATGATGGAACTTGGGTTGCTCATCCAGGACTCGTACCAGTTGCGATGGAAGTATTTAATCACATTATGAAAACACCAAATCAAATATTTAGAAAACGGGAGGAACTGCATGTAACAGAAAAAGATTTATTAGAAGTACCTATGGGAACGATTACAGAAGAAGGGCTGCGCATGAATATCAGTGTTGGCATTCAATATATTGCATCATGGCTAAGTGGACGCGGGGCAGCACCTATTTATAACTTAATGGAAGATGCGGCAACAGCGGAAATATCAAGAGCGCAAGTTTGGCAGTGGATTCGTCATGAGGAGGGGAAACTGAATGACGGTCGTAAAGTTACGTTTGCTTTAGTAGAACAATTGAAGGCGGAAGAACTAGCGAAAATAGAGAAGGAGATTGGAAAAGAATCATTTGAGAAAGGTAGATTTGTAGAAGCGACAAAGTTATTTACTGATTTAGTGCGTAAGGATGAGTTTGAACCATTTTTAACATTACCTGGTTATGAAATTTTATAAAAGAAAAGGGGATGGAAGAAATGAAAAATGAAAGAGTTCAGCAATTGCAAGAGGATTGGGAATTAAATGCACGCTGGAAGGGGATTACGCGTCCTTATTCTGCTGAAGATGTAATTCGTCTTCGCGGGTCAATTGATATTGAACATACATTGGCGCGCCGTGGTGCGGAGAAACTTTGGAACATGCTTCATACAGAAGACTACATTCATGCGCTGGGAGCGTTAACAGGTAACCAAGCGATGCAACAAGTAAAAGCGGGCTTAAAAGCAATTTACTTAAGTGGTTGGCAAGTAGCAGCGGATGCGAATTTATCTGGTCATATGTATCCGGATCAAAGTTTGTATCCGGTAAATAGTGTACCAGCTGTTGTAAAACGGATGAATCAAACGCTTCAGCGCGCAGATCAAATTCAGCATATGGAAGGAAACGGAGGTATCGACTACTTCGTGCCGATTATTGCTGATGCTGAGGCCGGATTTGGCGGACAATTAAATGTATTTGAATTAATGAAAAGTATGATTGAAGCAGGAGCAGCAGGTGTTCACTTCGAAGATCAATTATCTTCGGAAAAGAAATGCGGACATTTAGGCGGAAAGGTGTTATTACCAACACAAACAGCAGTGCGCAATTTAATTTCAGCACGGCTAGCGGCAGATGTAATGGGCGTATCGACAATCATTGTTGCAAGAACGGATGCGGATGCAGCAGATTTAATTACAAGCGATATCGATCCAGTCGATCGAAAGTTTATTACAGGAGAAAGAACGCCAGAAGGTTTTTACCGTACAAAAGCGGGGCTCGATCAAGCAATTGCGCGCGGCTTAGCATATGCACCATATGCAGACCTTGTTTGGTGTGAAACATCTGAGCCAAATGTAGAAGATGCAAAGCGCTTTGCTGAAGCGATTCATGAGAAGTATCCAGGGAAATTACTAGCTTATAACTGTTCGCCATCCTTTAACTGGAAACAAAAATTAGGTGAAAAAACAATTGCAAACTTTCAAAAAGAAATTGCATCATACGGTTATAAATTCCAATTCGTAACGCTTGCTGGATTCCATTCCTTAAACTATAGCATGTTTGAATTAGCACGCGGTTATAAGGAGCGTGGCATGGCAGCATATTCTGAATTGCAACAAGCAGAATTTGCTGCTGAACAATACGGCTACTCCGCAACGCGTCATCAGCGCGAAGTAGGAACGGGTTACTTTGATGAAGTCGCGCAAGTTATTACAGGTGGTACATCTTCGACAACAGCGCTGAAAGGTTCTACGGAAGAGGCGCAGTTTACAAAATAAGTGAGGGGACAGGTGTCGATACTAGGCGCCTGTTTTCTATTGAAAAAATTCTTTTTGTATATCTGTTTCGTTTTTTAGGGTGATAGCTCTATTTTATAGAGAGTATAAAAATTGGAAGATTTATTTTTAAAAAAAAGTATACATCTTATCTTTATTATGTTATACTAATCTCAGTTGAATAATTAAATTAAGCAATCCATATATTATCAAGTGCTGAAAACGAACGAGAAAAAGTATGTGAGAACTGTTTTATGTTTCGTATTTGATAATGTGTGGATTCTTTTTTTACATGAAAAACTAAAAAATGTATTTTCTTAGGAGGAAATAAGAATGACAGTAACAGGACAAGTAAAATGGTTTAATAATGAAAAAGGATTTGGTTTCATCGAAGTTCCAGGTGGAAGCGATGTCTTTGTACATTTCTCTGCAATCACAACTGAAGGCTTCAAATCTTTAGAAGAAGGCGAAAAAGTTAGCTTCGAAATCGAAAATGGTAACCGTGGACCTCAAGCTAAAAACGTTGTAAAACTATAATTTTATTGTGTGTGATAAAAAAGATGGCTTTGGCCATCTTTTTTGTTATACATTTTTGAGGATATACATATGGTGTAATAACCCTTCTTTGCTTCTTTACCTTACTCTATATGGGCATTTGGACTTTTGAAGCAGTCTTGTTCATGAGACTAACGAATATGTTATAAATATTTCAAACATGGAAAATCTACTTTTAGTTGAAATAATATCTCTATTTGGAACGAACTATATACATTTTTGACGTTGGGTATTTTTTATGGAAAGAAATAATGTCATTTTTAAGTTTTATAAAAGAATGTAAAAAAATTGAAAATTTTAATTATTTTACAAAAGGTGTGATACAATTATTTGTGCAGCTGCTAATATAAATGAATTTTATAGAAGGAGTGAACACACCATGGATGGTAGAGCTGAGCGCTATGTTGAAAATTACGTAATAAATAAAAAAACTATGGCTTTACTGCCTGTTATTTTAGGGGAAAAAAATGTAATAACGAGAGTAATTGAAGTGGAAGACTCTTTTTTTATGTTCCAAAAGCCGCTTGATATTGTAGAACGAAGCTGTCGTAAGCATGGATCGAGTTTTTTAGGGAGGAAAGAAGGAACCAAAGAGTTAACACGTATTACTCATAAAGCACCTATCGCAATTAGTCCCACCGATCAACTTTATTTCTTTCCCACGTATTCCTATTCAAGAAAAGAATGTGCATGGCTCTCTCATTTTCATATTGCAAGCAATAAAGAGTTAGCAGACGGCAATCTTATTATTCGGTTCATTAATGGGTTTGCAGTGAAATTAGAGATGTCAAAGAGTAGTTTTGAGAATCAACAAAACCGTACAGCAAAGCTGAGAACAGAATATGAAGATCGAAAAGATAAACAAGGAAACTTGCAGTTTAAGCCAGTTGCAAAAGAAGCGATATCAACGTTAAGACCAGCGTATGAAAAAGTCTACCTTGTAAAGGAAGAAGATATAGAAGGAGAATGATTAATAAATCAGGTAAAATGCTCATATAATAAAAATGAAAAGAAACCAGATATGATGAAGTAACTGGTTTCTTTTTTGTTACATGGAAACATGAAAGGTGTAAAATCCTGTCAAATCATGATAGATAATCATACGATAATCAGGAAGGGTTTTTACATCATCGTATGGAACTTTAATACATACATCTCCATCTGTTATATCTACCATTTCCTCTTTATACGAAGCAATGATAAAGTAGGGATAGTGAAAATAATAAAGGGGTAAATTGTAGAATGGATTTTCAAACAATCAAAGAATATTTTTCAACAGAAAATATGGACCAACTTGTCGAGAGTTACCGGGCGTTTGGTCTGCTCCTTGGCATTGGCTTGCCAATGGCAGAAGCGCTTATTCCCGTACTTCCACTGATCGTATTTGTTATGGCAAATGCGGTTGCTTTTGGTCTATGGCTTGGATGTTTCTATTCTTGGATCGGTTCGGTGCTGGGGGCGTTTCTTGTTTTTCTTGTTATTCGTAAGTTTGGGCGAAGTCGCTTTTTTTCTTTTATAAATAAACATCCGAAAGTACGGAGTGCGATGGGATGGATTGAACGAAAAGGATTTGCACCTATTTTTGTATTGTACTGTTTTCCTTTTACGCCATCTGCATTGATTAATGTAGTCGCGGGATTATCGCGCATTAGTGTAAGGCAGTTTGGATTAGCTCTAACACTTGGAAAGCTTGTTATGATTTTTATGTTAAGCTATATCGGTCATGATTTAACTTCTTTTATCCATAATCCTGTAAAAACAATTATTGTGATAGGAGTTGTTTTTATTCTTTGGTATGTTGGTAAGAAAATTGAAGTGAAATTAGAACTGCATTGAGTAGAGAAGTCCGCGCTGTACATACAGCTTCATTGTAGAAAAGGGTGAGGGGAGAGGCTGATGAAGCAAACTTTGAAAAAAGAAAGCGTAGAGTGGATGAGAACGATCCTTATCGGGATACTACTAGCTCTTTTTTTTCGAACGTTTTTCTTCTCGACTTATGTTGTAGAGGGAAAGTCGATGATGCCAACACTTCAAGATGGTAATATGCTTGTTGTGAACAAAGTGAGCTATCAAGTTGGAGAGTTACATCGATTTGATGTTGTTGTATTCCATGCGAATAAAAAAGAGGACTATGTAAAACGAATCATTGGTTTACCTGGAGATTATATTGAATATAAGCAGGATAAATTATATATTAATGGTCAATTTGTTGATGAACCGTATTTAGAAACATATAAGGAACAAGTGAAAGGACGCCAGTTGACAGGAGATTTTAAGTTGGAAGAGTTAACGAAAAAAAAGGTTGTGCCAAAAGGATATATTTTTGTACTTGGCGATAACCGTCTTGGTAGCTGGGACAGCAGACATTTTGGTTTTATAAAAGCAGATGCGGTTGTTGGAAAAGTCGATTTACGTTATTGGCCGATTAACGAAATGCAAATGAACTTTTCAAAAGGTGAGTAGAATGATTTATAATATAGAAAAGAGGAAAAAAGGCAAGCAGTCTCTGTTTGTCTTTTTTCGTGTCCTATAATACAATGATGACAGCAAACTAACGTTCGTTATATAGGTGAAAGGTGGGGTTATATGTCACTTCGATTTGTGATTGGAAGAGCTGGAAGTGGGAAAAGTACACTTTGTTTACGAGAAGTGCAAGAAGAGTTAAAAGAGCGCCCAAGAGGGAAAACAATCTTGTATCTTGTTCCTGAACAAATGACATTTCAGACGCAGCAGGCGTTAATAGGAAGTGAAGAGGTAAGAGCTTCTATTCGTGCACAAGTGTTTAGTTTTTCACGATTAGCTTGGAAAGTGTTGCAAGAAGTAGGAGGGGCAAGTCGTCTTCATATTGATGAAGCGGGTGTGCATATGTTACTTCGCAAAATTATTGAATCGCGCAAAGAAGGATTATATGTGTTTCAAAAAGCCGCTGAACAAAATGGCTTCTTTGAACATCTTGGAGGTATGATTGCAGAGTTTAAACGTTACAATATAACGCCATCTCATGTATATGAAATGTGGCAACAGTTAGATGCGCATAGCAGTAGCGCCGAACAAAAGTTGCTGGCAAATAAAATATATGATTTGCAGCTATTATATGATGATTTTGAACGAGCTTTAATTGGAAAGTATTTAGATTCGGAAGATTATTTACAGCTCCTTATTGAGAAACTGCCGTTTTCTGAGTATGTAAAGGATGCAGAAATTTATATTGATGGATTTCATTCGTTCTCCCCGCAAGAGCTTGAAATTATAAGGCAGCTAATGAGATGCGGAGCAAGAATGACGATTACATTAACGGTGGATGAAAAAACGTTCGCCCAGCCAGTCAATGAACTGGATTTGTTTTATGAAACAGTGCTGACGTATGAAAAAGTAAAACAAGTAGCACGTGAAGAGAAAGTGGTAATGGAAAAAACGATTCCGCTCGTAGAACAGCCGCGATTTCATTCTCCAGCATTAGCGCATTTAGAAGCTCACTATGAATCGCGTCCGAACGAAAAGTTTTACGGAGAGACGAGTATTGCCATCCATACAGCTGCGAATTTACGAGCGGAGGTAGAAGGAGTAGCGCGAGAAATTCGTAGACTTGTTGCAGAAGAGAATTATCGATACCGCGATATTGCCGTACTTCTTCGGAACGGAGAAAGCTATTATGATGTGTTAAGAACATTATTTGCAGATTATGATATTCCGCATTTCATTGATGAAAAGCGCTCGATGTCTCACCATCCGTTAGTCGAATGCATTCGTTCTGCTTTAGAAATAATTAGTGGGAATTGGCGTTATGATGCTGTTTTTCGCTGCGTGAAAACAGAACTTTTATATCCGCTGGATGTAAAAAAAGAAGTGATGCGTGAAGAAATGGATGAGTTTGAAAACTACTGTTTGGCGTATGGTGTCCAAGGTAAGAAATGGACCGCCGATGAGCCGTGGACGTATCGTCGTTATCGCTCTCTTGATGAGGGGAACGAGGTGATAACAGATCGTGAACGCCAAATGGAAGAGAAAATGAACCGTCTTCGTGAGATTGTAAGAACGCCAATCATTCGTCTGCAAAAAAGATTGAAACGTGCAAGTACTGTTATGCAAATGTGCGAAGCTGTATATTTATTTTTAGAGGAGCTAGATGTTCCGAAGAAATTAGAACAACTACGTGTACGTGCTGAAGAAAGCGGGGATTTCTTATTTGCGACAGACCATGATCAAGTGTGGGAAGAAGTGATGAATCTTCTTGATACATTTGTTGAGATGCTTGGAGAAGAAAGTATGTCTCTATCGGTGTTTATTGATGTGATGACGACAGGGCTTGAGGCACTTCAATTTGCCAATATCCCGCCATCGTTAGACCAAGTATTAATTGCAAATATCGATCGCTCTAGACTTTCAAATATTCGGGCAACATTTGTGATTGGTGCAAATGAAGGTGTGATGCCAGCTACGCCGACAGATGAAGGGATGCTTTCTGATGAAGAAAGAGATGTTCTTGCAGCAGCGGGCGTGGAATTAGCACCAACGACAAGACAAACGTTATTAGAAGAACAGTTTGTCTTGTATCAAATGGTGACAAGAGCATCTGAGAAACTATATATCTCTTGTCCTCTTGCAGATGAAGAAGGAAAGACATTACTAGCTTCTAGTTTTATGAAGAAAATAAAGAGAATGTTTCCTAATGTGAAAGAGACGTTTGTAACAAACGATGTAAACGACTTATCGCGCGCAGCACAAATTTCATATGTAACGACGCCAGAAGTAACATTGTCATATGTGATGCAACAACTGCAAACGTGGAAGCGATACGGTTTTGAAGGTGATTTAGACTTTTGGTGGGATGTATATAATTTCTACGTTACATCCGATGAATGGAAGCAAAAAAGCAACCGTGTATTATCCAGTTTGTTTTATCGAAATCGTGCGAAGAAATTAAGTACGGCTGTAAGTCGAATTTTATATGGAGATAAAATAAAAGGAAGTGTCTCTCGTATGGAATTATTTAATCGCTGTGCGTACGCTCATTTTGCACAGCACGGTTTATCATTGAGAGAGCGCGATATATTTAAATTAGATGCACCAGATATCGGGGAGCTGTTCCATGCAGCGCTAAAGAAAATTGCGGACAAGCTCTTGCGTGAAAAACGGACTTGGGCTGATTTATCCATAAAAGAATGTGAGCATCTTTCCATATTAGTAATAGAAGAAATTGCTCCATTATTACAAAGGCAAATTTTATTAAGCTCAAATCGACATGCTTATTTGAAACAAAAATTACAGCAAATTATTTTTAGAACATCGCTTGTGCTTAGGGAACATGCTAAGGCGAGTGGATTTGTTCCAGTTGATTTAGAAGTTCCGTTTGGTATGGGAGGCAAAGACTCATTACCACCGATGGAATTTACATTATCAAACGGTGTGAAAATGGAAGTTGTCGGCCGGATTGATCGAGTTGATAAAGCGGAAGATGAGAGCGGTACGTTTCTTCGCATTATTGATTATAAATCGAGCTCGAAAGCGCTGGATTTAACAGAAGTATATTACGGATTAGCATTGCAAATGCTGACGTATTTGGATGTCGTCATTTCTAATGCTGGTACGTGGATGAAACAGGGGGAAGTCGCATCACCAGCAGGTGTGTTATACTTCCATATTCATAATCCACTTGTTGAGGTGAAAGGTGACGCTTCTGAAGAGGAGATTGAGAAAGAAATTTTAAAGAAATTTAAAATGAAAGGGCTCGTGCTTGGAGATGCAGATGTTGTTCGTTTAATGGATAACAAACTATCAACAGGAAGCTCTGACATTATTTCAGCCGGGTTAAAAAAAGACGGAAGCTTCAGCGCACGCTCTAACATCGCAAGTGAACAAGAATTTTCTGTGCTACAAAAATACGTACACCATACGTTTGAAACGATCGGAAAAGACATTACAGAAGGTGTCATTGATATTGCTCCATATAAAATGGGGAATAAAGCAGCGTGCACATTTTGTCACTTCCGCTCTGTCTGCCAGTTCGATGAATCGCTGGAAGACAATCAGTTCCGTACATTAAAAGATATGAAAGATAGTGAAGCAATGGAGAAAATACGAGAGGAGGTCGGGGAATGATGGTAGAAAATTGGCCAGCAAAACCAGAAGGGAGTCAATGGACAGATGATCAATGGAAAGCTGTTGTGGCACATGGACGTGATATTTTAGTTGCAGCAGCAGCAGGTTCCGGGAAAACAGCAGTACTCGTTGAACGTATCATTAAAAAGATTATTAATGAGGAGAATCCGGTAGATGTCGATCGCTTACTCGTTGTAACATTTACGAATGCAGCCGCGCAAGAGATGAAAAATCGAATTGGGGAAGCGTTAGAAAAAGTATTAATTGAGGAACCGAGTTCACGGCATATACGGAAGCAGCTGAGCTTATTAAATAAGGCTTCCATCTCAACAATTCATTCTTTTTGTTTACAAGTCATTCGTTCATATTATTACATGCTTGATATCGATCCTCGTTTTCGCATCGCGAATCAAACGGAAAATGAGTTATTAAAAGAAGAAGTGTTAGATGACATATTAGAAGAAGAGTATGGAATGGAAGAGAATCAACTATTCTTTGAACTTGTCGATCGCTATACGAGCGACCGTAATGATGATGATTTGCAGCGAATGATTTTGGCGCTGCATACAGCAGCAGGAGCGCATCCAAATCCAGAAAAGTGGCTTGATAGATTAGTAGAAGCGTATAATGTGGAAGGAAAAACAATTGAAGATTTAATGTATGCTTCTTATTTATTAGAAGATGTGAAATTCCAGCTTGAAACAGCAACGGAGTACATTCGAAAAGCAATGGAATTAGCGATGCTTCCCGATGGTCCTGCTCCTCGCATGGAGACATTACAAGCGGATCTCGTTTTACTAGAAACGTTATCTCATGCTGCGCGCAAGTCGTGGACAAGTGTATATGAAGCAATGCAGCATGTATCGTGGCAAACGTTAAAGCGTATTAAGAAAAGCGATTATAACGAAGATATTGTGAAACAAGTCGATTCTCTTCGCAATAAAGCAAAAGATGAAGTGAAGAAATTACAAGAAGAACTGTTTAGTCGTAAACCAGAAAGCTTTTTACGTGATTTTCAAGAGATGCACCCTGTATTAGGAAAACTCGTGCAGCTTGTTAAAGAGTTTTCGAACCGATTTCAAGCGATAAAACGTGATAAAGGAATGGTTGATTTTACAGATTTAGAGCATTTTTGTTTGCAAATTTTAAGCGAGCAAGGTGAAGATGGTGAACTGCGCCCATCGCCAGTTGCACTTCAATACCGCAATAGATTTGCGGAAGTTCTCGTTGATGAATATCAAGATACAAACTTCGTTCAAGAATCCATTATTAAACTCGTAACGAAAGACTCTGAGCAAGAAGGTAATTTGTTTATGGTCGGTGACGTAAAACAGTCTATTTATCGCTTTCGATTAGCAGAACCCGGCTTGTTTTTAGGAAAATATAAACGTTTTACACAAGAAGGATTAGAAGGCGGAATGAAAATTGATTTAGCGAAAAACTTCCGCAGTCGTCATGAAGTATTAGCTGGTACAAACTTTATTTTCAAACAAATTATGGGCGAAGAAGTTGGTGAAATTGAGTATGATGCTGACGCTGAATTAAAGTTAGGTGCAAGCTATCCAGAAGGAGAAGATGTAGCGGCAGAGTTATTATGCATTCACCAATCTGAAGAAGAAGTGCTAGATGGAGAAGAGGGTGAAGAAGTAGAAAAAGCGCAGCTGGAAGCACGTCTCATTGCGCAGCGCATAAAAGCGATGGTTGACTCAGGATATACAGTATATGACCGGAAAACGAATGAAATGCGTCAGGTCCAATATCGCGATTTTGTTATTTTACTGCGCTCGATGCCGTGGGCGCCGCAAATTATGGAAGAATTAAAGCTGCAAGGCATTCCAGTATACGCAGAACTTGCAACGGGCTATTTTGAAGCGACAGAAGTAAATATTATGATGAATGTTTTCCGCGTTATTGATAATCCGGTGCAAGATATTCCGCTAGCAGCTGTACTTCGTTCGCCAATTGTTGGGCTAAATGATGAGGAACTTGCGATGCTTCGTGCGCATGCAAAGAAAGGCTCTTTTTATGAAGTGATGCGCTCGTTCTTACGAGGAGCACCGCTTGAAGGAGGGAAGGAACTGCATGAAAAGCTAAAGTGGTTTTATCACTTACTGCAAGGATGGCGTGAGTTTGCGCGTCAGCAATCTCTTTCTGACTTAATTTGGAAAGTGTATCGTGAAACTGGGTATTATGACTTTGTCGGCGGATTACCTGGCGGAAAGCAACGTCAGGCAAACTTGCGTGTTTTATACGACCGCGCAAGGCAATATGAGGCGACATCATTTAGAGGGTTATTCCGCTTTTTACGCTTTATTGAGCGCATTTTAGAACGCGGTGATGATATGGGAACTGCAAGAGCTCTTGGAGAGCAAGAAGATGTTGTGCGCATTATGACCATTCATAAAAGTAAAGGACTAGAGTTCCCAGTTGTGTTTGTGGCAGGGCTCGGCCGTCGTTTTAATACGCAAGATTTAATGCAGCGTTTCTTATTGCATAAAGACTTCGGATTTGGTTCACAATTTATTGACCCGCGCAAGCGAATTAAATATACGACATTATCGCAATTAGCGATTAAACGAAAAATGAAACGCGAGTTAATTGCAGAAGAAATGCGTGTATTATATGTTGCGTTAACGCGTGCAAAAGAAAAATTAATTTTAATTGGAACGGTGAAAGATAAGGAAAAAGAAATGGAAAAATGGCTTGATACACGGGAGCATACAGAATGGTTACTACCAGATTATGTACGCGCTAGTGCGTCATGTTATTTAGATTGGATTGCTCCTTCCTTATACCGACATCGAGATAGTGAAATACTCCTTGAATTAGGACAAGGTACGATTCCAAATGAAATTTATGAATATGATACAAGCTGGAAAGTAGAATTCGTTGATGGCAAAACGTTACTCGCACCAGAGCCAGCTCAAGAAGAAAAGCAAGAGTTGTTAGAAGCGCTGCGTGAGAAAAAGGCTGTCCCGTTAGAGAGTGAACGAAAAGATGAAGTATATAATCGATTAACATGGAAATACGAATACGAGGATGCAACGCTTCAACGTGCGAAGCAATCTGTTACAGAGATTAAAAGAAATTATCAATCGGAAGATGGAAGTGATACGGCCTTTATTCAAAAACTACGTGCGCCAATTCGAACACGTCCGCGTTTTATGGAGAAAAAAGGCTTAACATATGCAGAGCGTGGAACAGCTGTTCATGCCGTTATGCAGCATGTTGATTTGAAGCAATCTATTACAATTGAATCTATTCAAGAGCAAATCGCAAAAATGGTGAATAAAGAGATCTTAACCTTTGAACAAGCAGAAGAAATCAGTGTCGAAAGAATAGTGGCATTTTTTGAAAGTCATCTTGGAAAACGAGTGTTAGAAGCGAAAAGTGTTGAGCGAGAAGTACCGTTTACGATGATGCTTTCAGCAAAAGAAGCGTATCAAAATTGGCAAGGTAAGAGCGAAGAGACGATACTCGTACAAGGGGTTATCGACTGTATGATCGAAGAAGATGATGGCATTACGTTAATTGACTTTAAAACAGATACAATTGAAGGGAAATTTCCAGGTGGATTCGATCAGGCGAAACCGATTTTAGAAGAGCGCTATAAAGTACAGCTTTCCTTATATGCTAAAGCACTAGAAAAAACGTTACAACACCCTGTAAAAGAAAAGTGTTTATACTTTTTTGATGGAAATCATGTGATTACGATTGAGGAATAGAAATGATGTGAGAAAGGAACTGTGTCACATGACGACAATAAGAATGAACGCTATGGCAGCATAAAAAAGTAGGAGACAATTCTCCTACTTTTTTTATGCTGTCACGATTTGGTCTTGGTCGGCTACATCAGGGTCAAATGTATTTGTTGCACTTACACCGTTAAATGTGTTGACAATAAAAGCAACATTTGAAGCACCTGAGCCATTGTAGGCTTTCGTATTTTCTTTTGGAGAAACATTATAAAAATCACCTAAGTTAAAAGAGCCATTACTGTTTTGCACGATAAGGTTTCCGACAACAGATGGCATAAGATTCCCCCACTTCATTCGTCTTCTTTTCAACATTATATGGGTTATTTTCTAAAAGGTTCATTCATTCCATGTATTGACGGATTTGTATAATCCGAGAGTTGCTAAATACATAGTCAACAGAGCCGATTTGAAAACAAGCTGAATTTAATAGTGTGAGTAAGTTGACATCGTTTACTTCGATAAAAGGGCTTTCGTTTGTAATATTCAGTTTGACATCGGTTGAACGTTTCGGGATTGTAATATATTTATCAGTAAACAGTTTAAAAGCATCAAGTCGACCTTCACCTTTTAAATAAAAAGGGATTTCTCGATGCACTGCAAGAGCTCTACTTTTTAAGGCCATTTGATTTGCATCTCCAACTTGGAAGACGGCGCTAATCCCCATCGAGACGACAGAAGCATTTTGTACGATCGAGACATGTCGAAACATAAGTGTGCTTCTCCTTAACCTGGAGTAGAAGGAACATCTGTAACAAGTGGTACAAACGGTCCTTCTGTCACAGATTCAAACGGTGTATCAAGAATAGAAGAGAGAATAAGGAGATTTGCGTCTCCAATTAAAAAAAGGGAGGAAGAAGATACCCCATTTGTTTTAATTTGCCCTACTTTCATTTCACGGTTGATCACATTTAAGTTCATATACTTACTCCTTTCGGAAATTACCTGGTATATGTTGAATAAAGGAAAGAAAAGCTTTATCAATATCCTGCTTCATCGCTTGAACGATGACAGCATGCAAATGTTCTGGATTCGAAGTGATATCGTCATATGGCTGCACTTGAGACAAATAGTATGGAAGACGATGCTCCATTTGTTTTTTAATATCATCTATCATCATTTGACGATACATTTCATCAAGAGGTGTTCCTTCCTCTCTTTCGAAATGAAGAATTCTATTATATGCTTCTTCATCTAAATAACGATGCATTTCTTGAATAATACCTTGATAAAAGTCTGGATGAATATCTTGTTCTGTTTCAGGGTTTACTTTCAATGTTTCTGTATCCACTTGAAAGTCTTCAATTTGTTGTTCGGTCTTAGCAAAAGGATTTAAGCCGATATTTAATGTCCCATTTAAATTTTCTACTTTTAACTGATCGAATTTGTACTCCACTTTTCCTATAGAAGAGGAGGGACGACTTTTTAACTCTTCAATTTCTTCTTGTAATGTATGCACTTGTTGTTCTAAAGCATGAATGGTGTTTTGTTGCTGTTGAAGAATTTGTTGAAATTGCTGTAAATAAATATATACATCTTGATTCATGAAATATAATCTCCTTTTCAATAGGGAGGGTGCATGCTATATATTTATGATGGAACTCGGTTAAGAAGAACTAGGTGTTGGGTTAATCGAAATAATTTGTCCTTTTGCTTTGAGCGGACGGACGGGTGCTGTAAAGCCTCCTGTATTTGAAAATTTGGAGAGGGATTTAATACTTCCAGCTGTTCCAATTTGAAAAATAGAAGATGTTGTAATACTATCTATTTGAATTTTGTTAATGATAATACTCTGTTGCACATAGAAGTTCAATGTGTTATAACCTCCTTTTAATTCGTCCCTACAATCGCTTGGTCAACGACATCTGTATCATTAACAGTTGTTGTATTTTGATAGTTATATACAGACACGTTATCTCCAACATTAAAAGAACCAGCTCCTGCAAAGGCACGAGAGTAACTAATCGGTCGAATTGCGAATACATCTCCGATATGAAAAATTCCGCTTGATCCAATATTGACAATGCGAATCTGTCCGACCATTGCTGGCATAGCAAACACCTTTCATCAATAAAATTTTTAGTTTGTTATTATGTATGACTCGAAAAGTATATATATGTTTCATAAAACGGAAGTCTCTGTTTTCTTTCTACTTAGGAAAAATAAAAGACATACACTTTAATGAGTATGTCTATCTATCGTATGAATGGCGGTAGTATTTGTTTGTATAAGAGAAATAATATTTAAGAGCTTGTCCAATTCTTGACTGCAATTTACTGTTTTTTGAGAGGTAATTCCATAACGTTCAGCAAAATAGATCATTTTTTTTCGCTTTTTTTCAATTACTTGCTCAAACATACAATCGGCTCCACTCTATATAAATTTTTAAATGTATATATGTAGTACAAATTATACAAAAATTCCATAAAAAAGAAATCGCTTCGATAAAAAAAGTAAAAATTCTACATTTTATTTGAAAAAGCAACTAAGAACCAATTGTAAAATAAAGAATATTGTAAAAAATAAGGAAGGATAGAAGGTTTTTTTCTAAGGAATGCGAATACAATTATAGTGTATGGAGTTTTAGGATGGAGAGTGGAAATTTTGCGTTTGGTGACGGTGAAGAAAGATGAGAAAGTGTTTATTGGTGTTGTAGACGAAGAGGAAAAGAAAGTGCTGCATTTAAGAGAAGCACAAAAACAAAAGGGTGAAAAAGTTACGCTTCCAATTACCATGTTAGAATGTATTGAAAGAGGAAGCGAATGTATGGAAAAGGTGCGTGAAATTGTAAATTGGGCAAACGAAAATAAACTAGCAGCTTACTATTCCTTACAAGAAGTGAAACTATTAGCTCCTATACCGAGACCACGGAAAAATATTCTTTGTGTTGGGAAGAATTACCGTGAACATGCGATCGAAATGGGAGGAGAGGAATCTATCCCAAACAATATAATGATTTTTACGAAGGCACCTACGACTGTAATAGGGAATGGTGAAAAAATTAATAGCCATTCGCACGCGACGAGTGAATTGGATTATGAAGGGGAACTCGCGATTGTCATTGGAAAGCGAGGCAAACAAATTCCAAAAGATAAAGCAATGGAATATATATTTGGTTATACGATTGTAAATGATATAACAGCGCGGGATATTCAAAGGAAGCATAAACAATTTTTCTTGGGGAAAAGTTTTGATACATTTTGCCCGATGGGGCCGTATTTAGTGCATACATCAGGGATTCAGTCTCCCAGTCAATTACACATTGAAACAAAGGTAAACGGGGAAGTTAGACAAACTTCTAATACGGAAAATATGATATTTCCGATAGAAGAAATTATTTCTACTGTGAGTAAAGGAATGACGCTTGAGCCTGGAGATATCATTGCAACCGGGACGCCCGCGGGCGTTGGAAAAGGCTTTAATCCACCAAAATTTTTGCGTGCTGGTGATGAAGTGATCGTAACAGTCGAGGGCATTGGAACATTAAAAAATATCGTAAAGTAAAAGACTACCTTTTTGAAAAGAGGTAGTCTTTCTTTCAATCTTTTAGTTCAAATGTCATTTCAAATCGTAAGAGAGGCTGTCCGAAAAAAGAGGATCGCCTAATTTATATTAAGATAATACAGCTTTAATTTTTTGGAACGCCCACTCTAAATCGTCTTCAGAAATAACAAGAGGTGGTGCGATGCGAATGACATTCTCATGAGTTTCTTTACATAGTAAGCCTTCTTCTTTTAATTTCTCGCAATATGGACGAGCAGGCGTATTTAATTCGATTCCAATAAATAATCCTTTACCACGAACTTCTTTAATCATAGGATTCTTAATTTCTTTTAATTGGCCGATTAATTTTTCTCCTAGTTGAAGAGAGCGCTCTGTTAATCTTTCATCTTGTAATACATCGAGAGCGGCAATCGAAACGGCACATGCAAGTGGATTACCGCCGAATGTAGAACCGTGAGAACCTGGTTCAAATACGCCTAGAATATCGCGGTTTGCTGCAACACAAGAAATTGGGAATACGCCGCCGCCTAGTGCTTTACCAAGGATATACATATCAGGGATGACCTCGTCCCAATCACATGCAAATAGCTTACCAGTACGGCCTAGTCCTGTTTGAATTTCATCTGCAACAAATAGAACATTCTCTTTCTTACATACATCATATGCTTCTTTTAAGAATCTAGCTGGTGGAATGTTGATGCCAGCTTCACCTTGAATTGGTTCTAAAATAAATGCTGCTGTATTCGGTGTAATAGCCGCTTTTAATGCTTCTAAATCGCCGTAAGGGATTACGATAATACCAGGAAGCATTGGGCCAAATCCGCGTTTATATTCATCGTTGGACGACATAGAAACTGCGCCCATTGTACGTCCGTGGAAGTTGTCTTCACAAACGATAATTTCAGCCTTATTTTCTTCTACTTTTTTCACATCATATGCCCAGCGGCGTGCTGTTTTGATTGCAGTTTCAACAGCTTCCGCGCCTGTATTCATTGGAAGAATCATATCTTTATGAGTAAGTTGTGCTACTTTTTCATACCAAGGGCCTAATTGGTCGCTATGGAAAGCACGTGAAGTAAGTGTAACGCGATTTGCCTGTTCAATTAAAGCATTGATAATCTTTGGATGACGATGTCCTTGGTTTACTGCAGAATATGCACTAAGTAGGTCCATATAACGATTACCTTCAGGATCTTCTACCCAGACACCTTCAGCTTTTGCGATTACGATTGGAAGTGGGTGGTAGTTGTTAGCTCCGTATGTGTCTGTAAGTTCAATAATATCCTTTGTTTCAATCATGATTGTTCCCCCTTTTGTTATTACAAGAAGTTTGTAAATACTCTAAATATTATATCATTTAAATGTGAAAAAGCGAAACATTTCCTAAAAAAGAAATAGACATGTTATCATATAAAGTGAATAAGTGTGACAAAGAGGAGGTTGGGGATTGTGACAACACATTTGCATATTACAGCATGGATATTAGGACTTCTTTTATTCTTTGTGGCGTATTCTATGTATACGGCAGGGAGAAAAGGAAAAGGTGTACATATGGGATTGCGTCTTATGTATATGATCATTATTGTAACGGGCTTTCTGTTGTATCAAAGCATTATGAAAACAGCTACAGGCAACATGCACATGTGGTACGGCATTAAAATGCTAGTAGGCATTTGGGTTATTGCTGCAATGGAAATGATTCTTGTGAAAACAAGTAAACAAAAACAAGCAGGAGCGTTTTGGGTGCAATTTATTATTGCGTTTGTTGTTGTACTATACATTGGATTACGATTGCCAATGGGATTTGCACCATTTGCGTAAAACAAAACCATCTTATTTTCCGTACGGAAGCATAAGATGGTTTTTTATTATATCTTGTTTATTGTGCATCTATATGCAATACTTCCCCATTTGCCTTTGTAAATTGAAATATATCTTTAGCACATGAGGAATAGCGGACATAATGATGGTGAAGAGCACATATCATGTCTTCGTTATCAAATAAAAGAATATTGACGCCTTCACATGGTTGCTCTTTCGGCTGCAATGATAAGAAGTTATGACAATAGATACAATCGTATAAAGAATAATGAATTGTTTGCAAAGTATCGATGAATAGAGAGAATGCAGAGTCAGATAGTTCTTCTATCCATTCGTTGTAACTGAAGAGCAATTTTTTTCGAATTCGTATCATTTCACCATTTTGCAAAGGGTGATGTTCATCGGCAATTTGCAATATATTTTTTTCGTAAAAGCGAGCTGGCAACCAATTGTTGTTATATAAAACTTCAAATCCATCTTCAATGATATCTTCTAATAAAAAAGCTTCATCATTCTCATCATCAAAAAAAATCCATTCATCGTTTATATACTCCACGTTCCCGATTGTATGAGCGCGCGGTTGATTATACAAAATATGTTTACGTTGTTTCATTTGTTATGTCTCCTTTTATAAAACTTGTTATTTCTGTTATGGACAGTTCAGGAACGCTTTATAAGTATGGAACACCTAATTTATATTGGGCATAGAATAAACACACACTTTAAGTAATAAATGCTTCATCATGAGAACCAATTAGGCTTTTACATGTCATATCTTCATTTTTCCTTTTTGGTTCTATTCAGCTTTTGAACGGAGTAAAGTTATACGGATATAGGATAGGAAGGATGATTTATATGTGCGGGATTACTGGATGGATTGACTATAAGCGGGCGTTAGAAGGAGAAAAAGAGACCGTTATGAAGATGACGGAAACGCTTGCAAAACGCGGGCCAGATGATACGAATATTTGGATTGATAAACATGTTGCTTTTGGACATAAACGATTAATTGTAGTAGATCCAGAAGGCGGAAAACAGCCGATGACTTGTCTAAAGGAAGAATCCAACTATACAATTTGTTACAATGGCGAGCTATATAATACAGAAGATATTCGAAAAGAGTTATTGCGAAGAGGTTACACATTTAAAGGACATTCCGATACTGAGGTGCTATTAGCTTCTTATATAGAATGGAAAGAAGAGTGTGTTAATCATCTAAACGGTATATATGCTTTTGCAGTATGGGACGAGAAAAAAGAGCATATTTTTATCGCAAGAGATCGTTTAGGGGTAAAACCATTATTTTATAAATACGATAGCGGAAGATTACTGTTCGGTTCAGAACTGAAAGTTATATTGGTGCATCCTGATGTCAAGGCGGAAGTAACGATAGAAGGTTTGGCAGAAATATTTGGACTTGGCCCATCTAGAACTCCTGGACATGGTGTATACGCTGGTATTCAAGAATTGCGGCCAGGCCACGCACTTACATTTTCAAAAGATGGTTTATGTGTATGGAGATATTGGAATGTAGAAAGTAAGAGGCATGAAGATTCATTTGAAGAAACGGTCGAGAAAACAAGGTTTTTATTACAAGATGCAATTACGAGACAATTGGTTTCAGATGTACCGCTATGCACATTTTTGTCGGGCGGAGTCGATTCAAGTGCAATAACGGCAATTGCCGCAAAAGAATATGAGCGCTCCGGAAAGGGACAGTTACACACATATTCTATCGATTATGAAGATAATGAAAAATATTTTCAAGCAAACGCTTTTCAGCCAAATTCGGATGCACCATTCATTGACCTCATGACGGAAACGTTCCGTACGATCCATCACCGCTGCGTCATTTCTAATGAAAGGTTAGCAGAATATTTAACAGAGGCTGTACTTGTTCGTGATTTACCAGGTATGGCAGATATTGATTCATCTTTGTTATGGTTTTGCCGAGAAATAAAACAAAAGTTTGTCGTGGGTTTATCGGGGGAGTGTGCAGATGAGATATTTGGTGGTTATCCATGGTTTTATAGGGAAGATGATTTACAATCTAGTGCATTTCCGTGGATGAGATCAACGAGGGCGCGGGAGCAACTTTTAAAGGAGGAATGGCGCCGAAAATTAAGGCTGCAAGAGTATGTGCAGCAACGTTATGAGGAGTCGGTACAAGAAGTACCAGTTTTAGAAGGTGAAAGCACAGTGGAAGCGAAACGACGACAATTATTCTATTTCAATATGATTTGGTTTATGACAACATTATTAGACAGGAAAGATCGCATGAGTATGGGAGCAAGCTTAGAAGTGCGCGTACCATTTGCAGATCATCGCCTTGTCGAATATGCATGGAATATTCCTTGGGAAATGAAAATGTATAAAAATCGCGAAAAAGGTCTACTGCGAAAAGCGTTAGAAGGTATATTACCCGATGATATTTTATATAGAAAGAAAAGCCCATACCCAAAGACGCATAATCCTCATTATACGAAATTAGTAACAAGATGGTTACAAGAGTTATTAGAGGATAAGGGATCGATTTTACATGAATTATTTGATAGAAAAAAATTACAAGAATTAATTGAATCAGGGGGGAGTGCGTTTCAAACACCGTGGTTCGGACAATTAATGACCGGACCACAACTTTTGGCACATGTAGCACAGATTCATATTTGGTTTAAAGAATACGGAGTAAATATTAAAGAATAGGAAAAAATGGCTCACGCGTGTTGTGAGCCATTTTTATTTTCACCAATCGGGGCGTTAATGCAGGAGAAAATATCAAATAAAATCCATAATCATATTATAAGTAAAATTTATTTAGAATTATTATTTTGACATATTTATTATTGATTGATACACTTAGAAACAGATGTTCTTGAAAAAGATTCTCATTTATAAAATTGAGGTGTAAACAAATAATGAAAAAGAAAATAGGTTTACTTGTAATGGCATATGGAACACCGGAATCGTTGGAGGATGTAGAAGCGTATTACACGCATATTCGACATGGTTGTAAACCATCTGCGGAAGCGCTTGAAGATTTAATTATGCGCTATAAAGCAATTGGTGGTATTTCACCACTTGCAAAAATTACAAAGGAACAAGCTCGTCAGTTAACTGCTTCATTGAATGAAAAATTTACAGATTATGAATTTGTTTGTTACTTAGGATTGAAGCACGTTGCTCCTTTTATTGAAGATGCAGTAGCAGATATGAAGCGTGAGGGGATCGAAAAGGCAATTAGTATCGTATTAGCGCCCCATTATTCAACATTTAGTATTCAAGCATATAATGACCGTGCAATTCATGCTTCAAGAGAAATAGGAGGTCCTGTCATTGAACCGATTGAACAGTGGTATGACGAGCCGAAATTTATTGCATACTGGGCAAATCAAATAAAAGAAACATTTAGGAAAATTAAACATAAAGAAAAAGCGGTTGTCATTTTTTCAGCGCATAGTTTACCAGAAAAAATTATTGCTGCTGGTGATCCTTACGTAGAACAGCTCCAGCATACTGCAGATTTAATTGCAGCAGAAGCTGGCATTCCACATTATACAATTGGCTGGCAAAGTGCGGGGAATACAGGGGAGCCGTGGATTGGACCAGATGTGCAAGATTTAACGAGAGATTTGTATAAACAGAATGGTTATGAATCTTTTATATATTGTCCAGTAGGTTTTGTGGCAGAGCATTTAGAGGTTTTATATGACAATGATTATGAATGTAAAGTTGTGACGGATGAATTACGTGTTGCATACTTTAGACCAGCTATGCCAAACACGCAAGATGTATTTATTGATTGTTTAACTGAAATTGTTTCTAAAAAGGTAAACAAAATGATTGACAATAAGTTAATTTTGAATAATAATTAAATTATAATAATTTTAAATAAATAATAATTGTTAGTAATAAAGAGGAGGCTCTCTTGATGAATTTAAATAATCGCTTAACAACAAACCAAGGTGCTCCAGTTGGAGATAACCAAAATTCTCGTACAGCAGGTCGTCGTGGTCCGGTCGTATTAGAGGACTATCATTTAATAGAAAAACTTGCTCATTTTGATCGTGAACGTATTCCAGAGCGTGTTGTCCATGCGCGTGGTGCAGGTGCTCACGGTGTATTTGTAACGAAGCATAGTATGAAAGAATATACAAAAGCAGCATTTTTACAAAAAGAAGGAACAGAAACGCCTGTATTCGTTCGTTTCTCAACAGTTATTCACGGCCAAGGTTCTCCAGAAACAGCACGTGACCCACGCGGTTTCGCTGTTAAATTTTACACAGAAGAAGGAAACTATGATCTTGTAGGGAACCATATACCTGTTTTCTTTATTCGTGATGCGATTAAATTCCCTGATATGATTCATGCTTTAAAACCAGCACCTGATACAAATATTCAATCACCAGATCGCTACTGGGACTTTATGACATTATCTCCAGAGTCCACTCATATGATGACATGGGTATTCTCTGATTACGGAACACCTGCAAACTATCGTCAAATGGAAGGTTTCGGGGTGCATGCATTTAAATGGATTAATGCAGATGGCAAAATTGTATATATTAAATATCATTGGAAACCACAGCAAGGTGTACGTAACTTAAATGCGAAGGAAGTTGTAGAAGTACAAGGAAAAGATTTCAATCATGCAACTCGTGATTTATTTGATGCGATTGAAAGCGGAAATTATCCAAAATGGGATCTTTACGTACAAGTGATGCAAATTGATGAGATGGATTCTTTAAGCTTTGATCCATTAGATACAACAAAAGTATGGCCGGAAGATCGCTTCCCTCTAATCGAAGTAGGAACAATGACATTAAATCGCAATCCACAAAACTTCTTTGCTGAAGTAGAGCAAGCAGCGTTCTCTCCAAGTGCAACCGTACCTGGTATTGAGCCTTCTGAAGATAAAATGTTACAAGGACGATTATTCTCTTATCCAGATACACAACGTTATCGCCTTGGTACGAACTACTTACAAATTCCAATCAATTGCCCATATGCAGCAGTTCGTAACCAACAGCGTGATGGTGCAATGCAAGTGAATCAAAATCCATCAACGATTAACTATGAACCAAGTCGCCATGCGGAAAATCCAGTTGAAGATCCTAATTACCGTGACTCAACTATGAAACTTGAAGGTTATGTATCTCGTGAAAAAATTGAAAAACCAAACGACTTCGAGCAAGCTGGTGAACGTTACCGTTCATTTACAAAAGAAGAACAAGATAACTTAATCGCAAACTTAGCAAATGATTTAAAAGATGTGCATGAACAGACAAAATTACTTGCAATTTGTAACTTCTTCCGTGCCGATCGTGAATATGGAATGCGTTTGGCAAAAGCTTTAAATGTTGATATCTCAGCATATGTAGGAAATCTTACAAAATAAGTAGTTTATATTCTCTAATATAAAGTAATGGTTACATTTAGAAAAAAGACGACTGAGGGATAAATGCCTCAGTCGTCTTTTTGTTACTTTTTGCGTTTCTTATGACAATGACATTTGTAGTAATAGTAGTCATGGTGCTTATCATAGTAGAGATGATCGTATTTATCTTCATATTTGTCATAGTACTTATCATGTTTGTCGTAGTATCTATCTTTGCATTTGTCTTCGTAATGATCTTCATATTTATCGTAGTATTTTTTATAACATTTACATTCCAAGTCGTAATGATGATCGCATTTATCGTCGCGTTTCTTATAATAGTATCCCATATTTCTACCCCTCCTTTTTATTTGTTACTACCACTTTATGAAATAAAAGAGAGAAAGTAAGTGTGCTTGTCCATTGTGATTAAAAAATCCGCGGTCTCTATATATGGTAAAAATAAAAAATCTCTCGTGTAAGAGGAACTGTGCAAGATGTGATATGCGTTTTTGGAAGAAAATTGATATACTATTCTTACAATTAAGATAAGGTTGGGGGATTTGTGTGAAAAGAATATGGCGAGGTACATGCACTTTGATTTGTATAACAATTTGTCTCATCATGCCTATACAACAAAGTTTGGCAAAAGAAAAAAGAGAATGGCAAGATGAAGTGGTATATTCCATTATGATTGACCGCTTTAATAATGGAGATGCGAAAAACGATAGCGGTCTGAATACGGAGAATTTAGAGGATTATCAAGGCGGGGATATCTCAGGAATTATAAAGAGGCTTGATTACATAAAAGATATGGGATTTACTGCAATTATGCTTTCACCTCTTTCGGAAAGTAAAAAATATGATGGAACAGGTGTGGGGAATCTGCGACAGGTAAATGAACATTTTGGTTCATTGCAAGATGTAAGGAAGCTTGTGCAGGAAGCTCATAAAAAGGAGATGAAAGTGATATTTCAATTTATCGCTGGAGAAGAAGATTCGCGACAAATGGTAGATGTAGTAAAATGGTGGATGCAAGAAGTAAATATAGATGGAAGTTATTTCATACATAGTGAAAAGTTGTCCAATGATTCGTTACATGACATGAAGAAACAACTAAAAGATATAAAAAAAGATTTTGTAGTTCTAACAGATGAAAAGGAAAGTGCACATAACGATTACTATAAAGCAATAACGAATGCATTTTCAAAAACAGATCGCTCCATTCAGCCATTATATCATGCAAGTTTAATAGAGGCGGAGCAAGTTATGAATACATATATTGATCATCAAAATACGAAAAGGTTTGTGCGTCTTGTAAAAGAAAATGGCTATTATCCGCCAGCTCGTTTAAAGTTAGCACTTGCTTATTTATATACATCTCCAGGGCTACCAATTGTCTATTATGGTACCGAAATCGCGCTAGATGGCGGAGACGTTCCAGATAATCGGCGGTTAATGGACTTTAAAACGGATGAAAAGTTTTTGCGATATATAACAAAACTAGGAGAATTAAGGAAAGAACTGCCGTCTTTACGCCGCGGCACCTTTGAACTATTACATGATGAAGAGGGAATGAGTATACTAAAAAGAACATATAAAGATGAAGTTACTATTACTGCTTTAAATAATACGAAAGTAACAAAAAAAGTTGCGTTGCCGGCAAATATAGTAGGAGAAAAGCGACAATTAAGAGGGCTGTTAGAAGATGAAATCATAAGGGAAGAAGGTGGGAAGTATTATCTTGTATTGAAGCGGGAAGAAGCAAATATATATAAAGCTGGTGAACAAACAAGTATCAATTGGGTATTTGTATCTATGATTGTACTTGTAAATCTTGCATTTATCGTGTTTTTAATCGCAGTCAAAAAGCGTGGGAAACAGGTATGAATAAGAAAACATCCTCCGCATGCGGAGGATGTTTTCTTATTAACGATAGTTAATGAATTGTACATCAATTGGTAAATCAGCGCTGCGAATTGCTGCGATTACTGCTTGTAAGTCATCACGGCTTTTACCAGTGACACGTACTTGATCATCTTGTACTTGTGTTTTTACTTTTAGTTTTAAATCTTTAATAATGCTGTTAATTTTTTTCGCATTATCTTTATCGATACCTTGTTGTAAGGTTGCACGTTGACGTACTGTGTTGCCAGCAGCATTTTCTACTTTTCCGTAGTTTAAGTTTTTAATGGGTACGTTACGTTTAATAAGTTTTGAAATAAGAACGTCTTTTACTTGTTCTAATTTAAATTCGTCATCAGAAATTAAAACAAGTTCTTCTTTTTCTAATTTAATGTCACTTTTGCTTCCTTTAAAGTCATATCGATTTTGAATTTCTTTTAACGCGATGTTAATAGCGTTTGTTACTTCAGGTAATTCTATTTTTGAAACGATATCAAAAGAACTCTCTTTTGCCATAGGAGCACCTCCAAATTAAATTCCACTTCCTATTATAGTTAATTTTGGGCAGTTGGACAAATAAAGGAAAAATCGTGTTATAATGTACTTTTGTTTGGAATGATAAAAATATAACTTTATATATAGAAGGGAATTAAAAAGTATGTATTTTAAACCAGGATCGATCGAACAGGTAACGGTTTTACGTCAAACGGAAATCGGATATATGGTCGGGCACGATGAAGAAGAAGTGTTCCTACATAAAAATGAAGTTGCAGGGGATATTGAAGAAGGTGACACAATTGATGTGTTTTTCTATCTTGATCACCAAGAGCGTATTGCTGCAACAATGAAGACTCCACTTATTACAACAAGTGATTGGAATTGGGTAAAAGTTGTTGAAGTGAAAGAGCGCTTAGGAGTATTCGTTGATATCGGTGTTTCGAAAGATATTTTAGTACCAGCGGATGAGTTTCCTATTTATACACCAGTTTGGCCTGAAGTAGGAGATGAATTATATTGTACGCTAAAATTAACGAAGCGTGGCCGCTTAATTGCGTTACCAGCAAGAGATGCAGACATGCAAGAAATTGTAGTGGAAGCAACTCCATCTATGCGTAATAAAAATGTAAATGGGCGTGTGTATCGCTCACTTCAAGTTGGATCATTTGTATTAACAGATGAACATTTCCGGGCTTTTTTACATCATACAGAACGAAAAGAGCAAGTTCGTATTGGCCAGCGTGTAACAGGTCGTATTATTGACGTGAAAGAGGATGGTACAATTAATATTTCACTTCTGCCTCGTAAAGAAGAGGGGATAGAAGATGATGCTACGGTTATTTATGAATATATGGAAAGTCGCGGGGGCGCCATGCCATTTTGGGATAAGAGTTATCCAGAAGACATTAAAGAACGATTCAATATGAGTAAAGCAGCGTTTAAGCGTGCACTTGGTAAATTAATGAAAGAAGGAAAAGTGTATCAAGAAGAAGGCTGGACATACTTTAAAAAATAAGAAAACGAACAAGCACTTTGCTTGTTCGTTTTTGAAAAGAAACCTTGTCATAATTTGTCGGGAAATCGATATTCCTTGTCGAATCGCCGATATATTTTATTTTGCGCCGATATATCGTGCTCAACCGCCGATAAAAGTGTTACTTGCGCCGATATAATTTCATATACCGAGCACTTTGCTCATCTATATTCCTATTTATTGTTGTTGCTTTAATAAACTGGAGAATGTATCTTTTAAATCGCTATCTTTTACGTTAATATCAGCTTTTTTGAATTCATTTAATAATATTTTTTGATGGATAGCTTGATCTGCTATTCGTTCTTTTTCGAGATTTTTACGAATGGAATCTTTTACTTCATTGTATGGTTTTAACTCTTTTTTGTCAGTTAATTTAATAATGTGGTACCCATATGATGATTTAATCGGTTTACTAATTTCTCCGACCTTCAATTTATAAGCTGCTTCTTCAAATTCAGGTGCCATTTTCCCTGGACCGAAGTAACCAAGGTCGCCGCCTTTCTCTTTGGAACCTGGATCTTCCGATTCTTGTTTTGCTAATTCTTCAAAAGAAGCACCTTCATCAAGTTTTTTCTTAATCTCGTTTGCTTTTTCTTCATTATTTACTAAAATATGGCTTGCTTTAATTTCAGGTTTATAATTCGCTTTTATATCTTTTTCGGTGATGCTTTCTTTAATCGCCTGTTCCATTGCTAATTTAAAGCGAATTTGATTTTTAAAGTCATCTTCATCTTTCAACCGATTACTTTCTAATACTGCTTTAAATTGATCACCGAACTGCTCTTTTGCCTTTTTGAATTCTTTATTGACCGCTTCATTAGATACTTTATATTTTTTTGTCATGATATCTTGTGCCATCATTTCGTATAGTACATCTTTTCCGTAGCGACTTTTTAATTGCTTCTCAAAATCACCTTTTGTAATGGTTGAAAATTTCGATGTCGCAATGGCATCTGAACTGCCTTGTGCACCACAAGCAGATAATGTGAATGTTCCGATCGCTAAAGTTGCAATGAGTAATGTTTTTCTCTTCATATTAGCACCTCATCAGAAAATGTTATTGTTATTGTAGAATAGAGAAGTGAAAACGAAGTGAATTTGAGATGTTTTTTAGCAAAACGTAAAAGTACATCAACGGTTTAGTTGATGTACTAAGACTATTAAAGGTGATCAGTTTTTTTCGAGTATGCGCGTTTTCCTTGCTGAATATTTTTTTGCTCTTGTTCATTTTTTAGAGCGCGTTTTGCATTATTATCACGTGCTTTTTTATCATTATCACTTGTATGTGGCATATGTATCAACTCCATTTCTAAACAGTTATATGTTTATCATTTCCGTTTTCGTAAAGACTATGTATACTGATAGTGAGGAACTCTTGACCGAGGTGAATGACAGATGGATTTGAAACTCAATTATGTAGAATTGATGAAAAAGTTAATTATTGTAATCATTGCAGGCTTATTAAATGCCATTGGAATGAATTTATTTTTAACACCGGCAAAGGTATATGCAAGTGGTTTTGCAGGTCTGTCTCAATTACTTTCTCAAATATTAAATGATTTTGCATCGATCCATGTATCAACAGGTGTGCTTTTCGCACTGTTTAATATTCCGGTTGTTATATTAGCATGGAAAAAGGTTGGAAAAGCATTTACTTTATTTAGTTTTTTATGTGTTGTCTTTATGACGTTATTTTTAGAAATTATTCCAGTGCGAGCTGTTTCACATGATATTATTTTAAATGCAATTTTTGGTGGGCTTATTTCAGCGATTGGAGTAGGGATTGCATTAAAGTGGGGAGCATCTACAGGTGGTTTAGATATTATTGCAATGATTATATCGAAGGTAAAAGATAAGCCTGTCGGAACATACTTCTTTTTCTTTAATGCCATTATTATTCTGGCCGCGGGATATGTATATGGCTGGGAGAAAGCACTTTATACATTAGTCACTTTATATGTATCATCGCGCATTATTGATGCGATTCATACACGCCATGTGAAAATTACAGCCTTTATCGTGACGAAAAATGGCACTGATGTACGAAAAGCAATTCAAGCACGTTTAGTGCGAGGCATTACGACCGTACCGGCGACAGGGGCATATACGAATGAAAATAAAGAAATGTTAATGATTGTGATTACACGTTATGAGTTATACGAGTTAGAAAGAATTATTAAACAAGTCGATCCAGGGGCATTTACAAATATTGTGCAAACAGTTGGGGTATTTGGCTTATTTAGAAAAGATTAAAGAGGACCATTTCGGTCCTCTTTTTTAATATGCATTTGTAATACTTTGCAATTGCTCTTGCATTTCACGAAGCTGTATTTTTTCAGCTGTACTTGAATGAGTATAAGCGGACTGCAAAGCGTTTTTTGCTCGGTATACGAGTTCTTGCTGCTCAGTACCACTTGAACAAGAAATGGCTTTCGAAACAGCGTCTCGTGCTTGCTGAAATAGTAAGTTCCCCATTTAAACCCCTCCAAGAGAAGAGTTGTTTCGTTCTTTTTCTGCATCAGCTAATGTACCGCGGTACGGGAATCTTGCATCATGCTTCATAACAGCATCTCGACCTTGCTGGATAAAACGTTTTGATTTGTTCTTTTTACCCATTCGTAATTCCCCCTTTTGTTAGCTGAAAACAATTGACGCGACTTGCGTCTACTTATAGTATGAGCGATTTAAGGTAAACTATAAGTAGGGAATTTTTAGATTACAATCCAAGAGCCTCTTCTAAATAAAGGGCAATGCCGTCTTCCTCATTCGTTAATGTTGTGTAGTTTGCAAGCGACTTTAATTCAGGAATCGCATTTCCCATAGCGATACCGTGACCTGCATACTCAATCATTTCGAAGTCGTTATCTTCATCACCAAAAGCGATAATGCGCTCTTGTGGAATGTTATAATGGCTTGAAATCTTTTGCAATCCAATCGCTTTATTCAGACCGCTTTTTACGATTTCAATAATCGGCCAAGGAGCGCCCCACTTGCGGTGATCAATGACTTCAGCATGCATATCTGTTAAGTGCTGACGAATTTTATTTGCTTGCTCATCAAGGGTATCGATTAATAAGCATGTTGGATGGTCTTGTAGAATATTTAATAAATCTCCTGTGAAAATATTTGGAGAACCAAATTCAAAAATATGTTTTTTATCCTCATCAATTTCTCGAACATATACATCATCCATCACTTCAGCATAAATATTTTTTACACCAAAATCGAAGCAAGCTCGTACAATTTCTTGTGCAGTTGAAAGTTCGAGAGGTGAATGATGTGTCCCCCAATTTGCGTCAAGTGGGTGATGTACATATGCACCGTTAAAATTTACAATCGGTGTGTTTAGACCAAGTTCTTGATAATATGTTTGACTAGCGCGAAATGGACGACCTGTTGAAATGACAACGATATGTCCTTGTTCTTTCGCTTTTTCGAGCGTTTGTTTTGTTCGCGCTGAAATCACTTTATCATCTGTTAATAGAGTACCATCTAAATCTAATGCAATTAAATGCTGTTTTTTCATATTTTTCACCTCTTATAAAATTTTTTATTTCGATCTGTATTTCCATTTGTTTTATGCAGAAATAAGAGGTTGGAAAAGGGAGACCTCCATAGATGAAAGTTTCACTATATATCCATCTTACGTCGTGAAGTGCTAGAATGTCCACTGTTTATAGCTTAAAATAAGAAAAGTCAATATGTTTTTAGAAAGTTCAAATAATATTTCTTTCATTTTGTACAATTTGTGAAAAGGGTTACATGAACTGGGCTATACAGACTATAATGAAAACGTAATCTTCTCGTATATGTTTGACTCTCCTTTGAAACTGATCTCGTATAGATCAGTTTCTTTTTTTTCAACATACTTGCTTTATTTTCCTTCTTTATTAAATAAATACATATGTGTAGGATCTAAAAATATGATTTGTTTCCTAAACATAACAGAAAGGCTTTTTGGAAAATGGATATACTAATGTTGTAAAGATTCATGGAAGGAGAATGAAGATGGGACAAAGTCATAGATTTCGTGCTGGGCAAAAAGCTCCAAACAATGGGCTCTACGTCGAGATTGGTGAAACTGGCAGTATGGTAAAAAATCCTCAAATGGTAAAATTAACAGCTGGTGAAAGATTCCCGGAAAATTCAAACCATAACCGCCAGTGGACATATAAAAGAAAACCGTAAAGAGACCCGCAGCTTATTGCTGCGGTTTTTTATGTAACTTCTGAAATATGCAATCAAATTGATTGTATAAAAAAGGAGATAAGAGTATAATAAATTACAAAAGGTCAAAGAAAGTCAAATAGTCAACAAAGGTCAAAAAATGTCAAAAAATGTGGAGGAACTGTAAAGATGGACTTAAATCAAATGACGACAAAAACACAAGAAGCGATTATGAGTGCCCAATCTTTAGCGGTATCTCATCATCACCAAGAAGTAGATACTGTTCATCTATTGCTTGCGTTGCTAAAGCAGCAGGATGGATTAGCGGTACGTATTTTTCAAAAAATGAATGTGAATATAGAACAATTAACGAAAGAAGTGGAAACGCTTATTCAGAAAAAGCCATCTGTAACAGGAAGTGGGATAGAAGCTGGGAAACTGTATATTACAGGCGCTTTGCAACAATTGCTCGTTAAGGCAGAAGCGGAAGCGAAAAAACTGCAAGATGAATACATTTCAGTAGAACATGTATTATTAGCTTTTTGTGAAGAAACAGGGGATGTAAATCGTCTATTTTCTAATTTCCGTATTACAAAGGATACATTACTACAGTTTTTAATGGCAGTTCGGGGGAATCAAAGAGTGACAAGTCAAAATCCAGAAGTAACATATGAAGCGTTAGAGAAATATGGCCGTGATTTGGTCGCAGAAGTGAAACAAGGAAAAATTGACCCTGTAATTGGACGCGATAGTGAGATTCGCCGCGTCATTCGCATTCTTTCGCGTAAAACAAAAAATAACCCTGTGTTAATTGGTGAACCTGGTGTGGGGAAAACAGCCATTGTGGAAGGATTAGCGCAGCGAATTGTAAAAAAAGATGTACCGGAAGGATTAAAAGATCGCACCATCTTTGCGTTAGATATGAGCGCCCTTGTAGCTGGAGCAAAATTCCGCGGGGAGTTTGAAGAACGTTTACAAGCTGTATTAAATGAAATTAAAAAGAGTGAAGGACGTATTCTGTTATTCATTGATGAACTGCATACAATTGTAGGAGCTGGGAAAACAGAAGGAGCAATGGATGCTGGGAATATGTTGAAACCGATGCTTGCGCGCGGTGAGCTTCATTGTATCGGTGCGACAACTTTAGATGAGTACCGAAAATATATTGAAAAAGATCCGGCGTTAGAACGTCGTTTTCAACAAGTATTAGCGGAAGAGCCAACGGTGGAAGATACGATTTCTATTTTACGTGGTCTCAAAGAGCGTTTTGAAATTTATCATGGTGTAAATATCCATGACCGTGCGCTTGTAGCAGCTTCTGTATTATCTGATCGCTATATCTCTGATCGTTTTTTACCGGATAAAGCAATTGATCTTGTTGATGAGGCATGCGCTACCATTCGGACAGAAATTGATTCTATGCCAACAGAATTAGATGAAGTAACGCGCCGCATTATGCAGTTAGAAATTGAAGAAGCGGCGCTTGGAAAAGAAACGGATCGCGGTAGTCAAGAAAGGTTGAAAACATTACAGCACGAGTTATCTGATTTAAAAGAAGTGGCAAGTGGCATGCGTGCGCAGTGGGAAAAAGAAAAAGAAGAAATTCATAAAGTACGCAACTTGCGCGAGAAATTAGAGCGTTTGCGCCGTGAACTGGAAGAAGCAGAAGGAAACTATGATTTAAATAAAGCGGCTGAACTTCGTCACGGTAAAATTCCAGAGGTAGAAAAAGAATTAAAAGTAGCAGAAGAAGCCGGAACACATCATGAAAACGAGAACCGTTTGCTTCGTGAAGAAGTAAGTGAAGAAGAAATCGCAAATATTGTTTCGCGCTGGACAGGAATTCCAGTAGCGAAATTAGTAGAAGGAGAACGTGAAAAGTTACTGCGATTAGAGCAAATTTTATCAGAGCGTGTAATTGGTCAAGAAGAAGCAGTAAGTCTTGTAGCAGATGCAGTTCTTCGTGCGAGAGCAGGAATTAAAGACCCGAATCGCCCGATTGGTTCTTTCATTTTCTTAGGACCGACAGGGGTTGGGAAAACTGAACTTGCGAAAACATTAGCACAGTCGTTATTTGATAGCGAAGAACAAATGATCCGGATAGATATGTCTGAGTATATGGAAAAACATGCGGTATCCCGTTTAATTGGAGCGCCTCCAGGATATGTAGGATATGAGGAAGGCGGACAATTAACAGAAGCGGTTCGTCGCAAACCATATTCCGTTATTTTATTGGATGAGATTGAAAAAGCACATCCGGAAGTGTTTAATATTTTATTACAAATGTTAGATGATGGTCGCATTACCGATTCACAAGGACGAACAGTCGACTTTAAAAATACAGTAATTATTATGACATCAAATATTGGATCCGCATATTTATTAGAAGGATTACAAGAGAATGGCGCTATAAAAGAGGAAGCAAGAGACCTTGTAATGGGGGAACTTAGAGGACATTTTCGTCCTGAGTTTTTAAACCGTGTAGATGAAATTATTTTATTTAAACCACTTACAACTCATGAAATAAAAGGAATTGTTGATAAGATTGTAAAAGAATTACAAGGACGTTTAGTGGAGCGTCATATTACAGTTGCATTAACAGAATCCGCAAAAGAATTTATTGTAGAATCTGGGTTTGACCCTATGTATGGTGCACGTCCGTTAAAAAGATATGTGCAGCGCCAAATTGAAACGAAACTTGCAAGAGAATTAATTGCAGGAACAATAATAGATAATAGCCATGTAGTAGTAGATGTAGAAAATAATGAATTCGTTGTGCATGTGAAATAAAAAATGTCCGGACATTGATCCGGACATTTTTTAATGTTGCTCTGCTGGTTCGTTTGGAATTGCAGCTGCAATTGCCATTACAAGAATTGCAAGAACAACTGAGAAAATAGACGCTTGTTTAAAATCGTATATACCGCCAGTCATAGAGCTAATTACATAACTCATCATATGTACAAGCAGGAACGACCAAATAAAGGCCCAAATTACACGCATCTTTTCACACCCCTATTCGTTCAATCTGCCTTTATTGTAACACAATTGAAAAAAGAATATAGAAAAATATTTGTGGAATTTTCAAAGCAAATTCGTATTCCATTCATACATTATAAAGAGAAGTTTTTTATGTTTAGAAAATAAGGCGGGAGACAAATGAGTATTACGGAACGTTTTTTCTACTTGGAAGAAGAACCATGTGTGATTTACTTACCAGAAAAACCTAATGGATTTTGCATTATGCTTCTTGGCGATTACAACTACTTTATTGAGAATGGTACAAGTTTATGGATGCAGCACACAGGAAGAGCGTATTTTTTAAATGGACTTATAAAGAAAGGATATACCGTTTTTTCATCCAATCTATACGGAAGACATTGGGGAAATGATCAGGCTGTTCGTTTAGCAAAGCGATTATATCATGTTGTGATGAAGAAAGAGACCTTAAATGAAAAAATTCATATATTGGCAGATGGAATGGGAGCGCTTGTAGCTCTTGAGATGATGCATCGTAATCCGGAATGCATACGTTCTGTTGCTATGTTAAGTCCATGTCTAGATTTACCAGCATATGTGGAATTTGAGAAAGAACATAAATTTTTCTATAAAAGATTAGTGAAAGAGTTATTGCAAGCATATGAGGTGAAGGAAGTAGAGCTAGCGACGAAAATTGATAAAAAATCATTCCGATATTTACCTTCTTGCGTGCCAGTTAAAATGTTTGTCTCGACACAAGAAAAGAAGGAACGTAAGCAGCTGTTTCGGGAATACGAGAAACAGCGATTGGATAAGAAATGTGACACATCTTTATCGTTTCACTTACAAGATGTGAAATATAAAACGATTCATCAAGTATGTCGTTTTTTCAAAAAATACGAGGAAGAATTATGAAGCTCCAACATACATAAAGAAGGAGCTATTTGTTTAAGAGAAAGAAAGGATTGATGACATGAATCGCGTGCTCATTATAGGTGCTCTTACATTTGTTGGATATCATCTTGTGAATAAAATGCTCGCTGAAGACATTGAAGTGTACGGAATGGACTTTGCAGATTTTGAGAATATCTCAAAAATAGAGGAAGAAAAGTTAATGTTAATTGGACGGAATGCTTTATTTACCTATTCCGACATTAGAGATGATCGGGAATGGCATGAAATAGAGAACAATCCCTTTGATGCGGCATATTTTTGTTTATGTGAACCGAACCAAAATGCGGGATTTCGAAAAGAACAGGTCATTTTACAATATTTAAAACGTGTTACGCATATGTGTGAAGCAAATGAAGTGAAGCTAAATGTCGTTTCATCTATTGAAGTCGGAAACCGGAACGAATCGGAAAATAAGCGAATGTTTATGAAGATTGAAGAAGAAGTAAAAAAAGGTGATCTTTCCTACAGCATATTTCGTGTCCCTACATTGTATGGACCGTGGCAACCAACATTTATGATCTATCATCAACTGATGCTATCGGAAATAAATGAACAGGAATGTGAGTTAACTTCTACTGAAAATAGGTGTGACCTTTTATATGTAGAAGATGTATGTGAATATTTATTGGAAAAGGGAACGGATATAGAGAATATAGGGGTATATAACTTAATTAGCGGGAAGAGAAAACTTTGGGAAAAAGGAATGCATCTTTTAAATGCGAATGATAAAATGAAGGGGCGTGTGGAAGAAAAGCAAGAAACATTTGCTAACATTTGCATGGAAAAACATACCCCGTTAGAATTCGGTTTAAACAAACAATTTGCGCACGTAAAAAAATATAAGCGATTATATGAAGGTTGAAGCGCTATATATTTACAATTCGTAAATAAAGATAGCGAGATGAGAAAGGATGAAATGATATGAATGAAAAAAATATGCAGTTTTTACAAATCGCAATGAAATATTTACCAGAGGCAAAAGCAATTTTAGATGATCATGGAGTGGCACTTGATATGGAGAAAGCCCAGCCGGTATTAGAATTGTTAATGAAAGTGATGAATGAAGCATATGAACTAGGCAAGACAGAAAAATAATTTGTTTATTAGGAAGGAAAGCCGACAATTGTTGGCTTCTTTTTTATGGAGAAAATATAAGGAAGGAATGAAGGGGATTTCTTTGCGTAAAGTTTCACGTTCCGACGAAATATATTCTAGACAAATAAACATTTATGTTTTAGAATTAGTACCACGTCATAATATTTGATATAAAACGGAGGGCTGCAATGTGAATGTAGGCATTTTAGGAATCGGAAGATATGTGCCAGAAAAAGTAGTCACAAATCATGATTTAGAGAAGATAATGGACACATCCGATGAATGGATTCGTACAAGAACGGGAATATCGGAGAGACGAATTGCCGATGATACAATAGATACATCATATATGGCTGTTGAAGCCTCTAAAAAAGCAATAGAAGATGCGGGAATTACTGGTGAGGATATAGATTTGATTTTAGTTGCAACTGTAACACCGGATCATTCTTTTCCTGCTGTAGCATGTATGGTCCAGGAACAAATTGGTGCAACACATGCAGCTGCAATGGATTTAAGTGCAGCATGCGCTGGCTTTATGTACGGGATGATTACAGCTCAGCAATTTATTCAAACAGGTACTTATAAACACATATTAGTGGTAGGCAGCGATAAATTATCGAAGATTGTCGACTGGAAAGATCGCAATACAGCAGTTTTATTCGGAGATGGAGCAGGAGCTGTTGTTATGGGAGCTGTTTCAGACGGTAAAGGAATTCTTTCATTTGAATTAGGAGCAGATGGAAGAGGTGGAAAGCACCTTTATCAAGACGAATATGTTATGATGAACGGCAGAGAGGTCTTTAAATTCGCAGTTCGCCAACTTGGTGATTCTTGTCTCCATGTTTTAGATAAAGCAGGTCTCACAAAAGCTGATGTTGACTTTTTAGTTCCGCATCAAGCAAATATTCGTATTATGGAATCTGCAAGAGAGAGATTAGATTTGCCACAAGAAAAAATGAGTAAGACGATTGAAAAGTTTGGAAACACATCTGCTTCTTCTATTCCAATTGCTATGGTAGAAGAATTGGAAAAAGGACGAATTCAAGATGGGGATCTTATCATACTCGTTGGCTTTGGTGGTGGATTAACATGGGGGGCAGTTGCTCTTCGTTGGGGTAAATAAGGACTGAGAGAAAAAAGGAGTGTATTTTGTATGGAAAAAAAGAGGGTCGTAATTACTGGATTAGGAGCTGTAACGCCAGTTGGAACAGATGTTGAAACTGCTTGGGAAAATATTAAAAATGGTGTATCTGGAATCGGACGACTAACACGATTAGATCCAGAGCAATTTCCAGCAAAAGTAGCAGCAGAAATTAACGACTTTGAAGTCGAAAAATATATTGAGAAAAAAGAAGCGCGTCGCATGGATCGATTTACACAATATGCGGTAGCGGCAGCAAAAATGGCAGTTGCTGATGCGAAATTAGAAATTACAGAAGAAAATGCACCGCGCATTGGTGTATGGATTGGTTCTGGAATTGGGGGTATGGAAACATACGAAGAACAATTCAAAATCTTCATGGAAAAAGGCGCGCGCCGCGTAAGTCCGTTCTTCGTACCGATGATGATTCCTGATATGGCAGCTGGTCAAGTATCGATTGCGACAGGTGCAAAAGGAATTAACACTTGCTCCGTAACAGCTTGTGCATCAGGAGCAAACTCAATTGGAGATGCTTTTAAAGTCATTCAGCGCGGGGATGCTGATGCGATGATTGCAGGGGGGGCAGAAGCGCCTCTTACGCATATGGCATTTGCAGGATTTAGTTCAGCGAAAGCATTAACATTTAATGAAGATCCAGCGACTGCATGTCGTCCATTTGATAAAAATCGCAGCGGTTTTGTCATGGGAGAAGGTGCAGGTATTCTTATTCTTGAAGAATTAGAACATGCATTAGCACGCGGTGCTCATATTTATGCAGAAGTTGCTGGTTATGGTGCAACAGGAGATGCATTCCATATTACACTACCTGCGCCAGGTGGTGAAGGCGGCGTGCGCGCAATGCGTCAAGCCTTAGCTGATGCAGGTCTTAAACCAGAAGATATTGACTACATTAATGCGCATGGTACAAGTACAGATGCCAATGAAAAATATGAAACAATGGCGATTAAAGAAGCATTTGGTGAACATGCATATAAAGTAGCAATTAGTTCCACGAAATCAATGACAGGTCACTTATTAGGAGCAGCTGGTGCTGTTGAGGCAATTTTCTCTATTAAGTCCATTACAGATGGAGTCATTCCTCCAACAATCAACTATGAAACACCAGATCCAGAATGTGATTTAGATTACGTACCAAATGAAGCAAGACATCAAGAAGTCCGCGCCGTATTAAGTAACTCATTAGGATTTGGCGGACATAACGCAGCGCTAGTATTTAAGGCATATAAATAATGAGAACGAAAGAGGCTGTCCAAAGTAGGGCGGCCTCTATTTATTTTTGTCCTTAATGTGCCCTCTTCTTTTTCTGCATATATATAAGAAAAGGAGGTAGGTAAGATGGGGGTTATTCAAACTGCTAATTGGATGAGATTATATTATGGACGCCCAGAAAAGCTGTGCGAGAAGTTTACAAAGTATATTCCATTACCAAAAGAGCAGCTATATCGATTTCTCATTTCAAAAGGTATGTATCGTCCTGTGCGAAAAGGTGAAAATGAAATTCGGCAATTAGAAGAAAAACAAATTTGGACAAAATTGTCCGCAGAATATGAAGCGTTAAAAAAATGGTTAGGAGGTCCGGATGTTCCGGTCTTTCTTTTACTATCAGATCCATATAATCGCACCGTACAAGAGGAGTACAATGGAAAAGCTGGTTTAACAATGCGGCATGTTATCTTTTTATTTGTATGCGGGAGAAATTCGATTCAAGAATTAAAAGCGTTGCTGACTCATGAATATCACCACATATGCCGACTGCATCAAATCGTCAAAAGAGAACAGGAGTATACGTTATTAGATACAATGGTCATGGAAGGATTGGCAGAACAAGCCGTTATAGAACGACATACAGAGCAGGCGTGCGCCCCGTGGACGTTATATTTTTCAAAAGAAGAAGCGTTGTATTATTGGAAGAAAGTAATAAAAGAGAAACGAGATATAAGGAGAGGGACAAGGGAGTATGACGCTATTTTAAATGGAATCGGACCGTATCCGAAAATGTTAGGGTATGGGGTAGGTTTTCATATTGTAAAAGAATGCGTGGAAGTAACAAAAGAAAATACGCTTTCTTTCATGTCTATCGATGCCAAGCATATATTAAAAAAGGCGAATGCATTTGCTGAATAGTCACTTTGGGAACTTGGCGATGCCAAGTTCTTTTTCGTCATTAAAATAATAAGTAGAATATATTTCCTTACATGGAATAAATTTTACCGAAAATGAACATAATGATTGGTACAAATAGTAGTGAAGTGAGGGGTAGAGAAATGTTATATCTGCATGATGTATGGGTAAATTGGTTTGAAGGTGAAGAAAATGGGTATAACGTTTGTCATTTTTACGAATGGCGGAAAGATGATACGATTGAATTGTTAGATCAAGTGCCATTATTAAAAGTAGATGCCACATTATATCATTACATCGAGAACGAATTATTAGAACTTCCACAACAATTATTGGAAGACGTACATCATAAAGCTTATATTCGTAAAAATCATGAACGTTTGCAACAAGAGTATTGCTTCGTTGTTACAGATGGAAGAGGAATTATCGCTGTAGATACAATTGGATACAATGTACCAATTCGAAAGAGTAGACTGATTCCTCGTCAAGAGCAAATGGTGTATGAGATGGTGGAGAATGTACAAGCAGAGAAGTACAAGTTTCAAATGGAAGAAACGGAAAAAGAACATCATATTTTATCACCATCACCTCATATTATGAACGGATTAACCCGTAAAGAAAGACAGTTAAAGCAATTATTATTTATGGCGTTAGATCAATTACATACAACGAAAAATCCAGCTGAAATTCGCTATTGGTACACAGAGTGGGATCCATCTGCTTATGGAGCAGTTCAACATATGGAATTTGAAGATGTTTGGAAACAGCTTTATGAAGAAGCGAAAAACGGCTGGTCAGAAAAGCATGAACAGCTATGTGAACGCCTTGTAAAAGGACAACCATTCTTTGAAAAGTTATGGGAAATGGAGAACGAGCAGAAAGTAAACTAAAAAACCGCCGCAATGGGCGGTTTTTTTAGTTGATTTTAGAGTAGCAGAGCGAGCTGTCTGCGCTTTTTGTAGAATCCAGTTCCGGCAGCAAGCTCTTCGTGTCTAAGAACCTTCCGCATAAGAAGGCAAAGAACGCCTTCTATGCGAAAGAACCTTAGCCAGTCAGAGCTGAGCGAGCCGCCTGTGCTTTTTGATGGAATCCAGCTCTGGCGTCGAGAATGTTCGGTGGCTTCGCGCCTTCCTGCGAGGCAAAGAGCGCCTCTACGTCAGGAGCTCCATCCCCCTCACATTTTAAGCGAGCCGCTTGTGCTTTTTGATGGAATCCAGCTCCGGCGGCGAGAATGTTCGGTGGCTTCGCGCCTTCCTGCGAGGCAAAGAGCGCCTCTACGTCAGGAGCTCCATCCCCCTCACATTCTAAGCGAGCCGCCTCCGCTTTTTATGTTACCTACGTTTTCTGCTTAGTCCCATTGCGTTTTCTACTTTGCGCAGTTGTTTTATTGCGACGCGGTTTGCTTTTTCGGCACCTTTGTCTAGGATTTCGTCTAGTTCTGGAGAGTTGATTAGTTCGTTATATTTTTCTTGGATTGGTCGGATTGCTTCTGCGACTACTTGTGCTAGGTCGCCTTTGAAGTCACCATATCCTTTTCCTTCATATTGTGCTTCTAGTTTTTCAATTGTTTTTCCAGAGAATGAAGAGTAGATTGTTAATAAGTTTGAGATACCAGGTTTGTTTTCTTTATCGAATTTTACGATACCGTCAGAGTCTGTTACGGCGCTTTTAATTTTCTTTTCAATTGTTTTTGGTTCATCAAGCATGCAGATCATTGCCTTTGGATTTGGATCCGATTTACTCATTTTTTTCGTAGGTTCTGTTAATGACATAATGCGCGCACCTACTTTTGGAATGCGAATTTCAGGAATTGTGAAGACTTCGCGATAACGTTTATTAAAGCGTTCTGCTAAATCACGTGTTAGTTCCATATGTTGTTTTTGATCGTCACCAACTGGTACGATTTCAGTGTTGTAAAGTAAAATATCAGCTGCCATTAATGGTGGATACGTAAGCAGTGCAGTTGGAACAGATTCGCGGCCAGCTGCTTTATCTTTATATTGCGTCATGCGTTCTAATTCTCCAACAGATGCGATGGATTGCATAATCCATCCTAATTGAGCATGTGCTGGAACTTCGGATTGGACAAATAAAGTTGCTTTTTCCGGATCAATGCCGCATGCAATATATAATGCCGCAAGACTGCGAATATTTTTGCGAAGTTGTACAGGATCTTGAGGGACTGTAATCGCATGTTGGTTTACAATACAGAAATAGCAGTCATGTTCATTTTGAAGTTCTGTAAATTGTTTCATTGCTCCTAAATAGTTTCCAAGCGTAATGGTTCCACTTGGTTGAATACCAGAAAAAATAACTGACATACATCATTCCTCCTTAAATTTTCAATAATGAATGATTGAAGAGCAGGCTACTATGAATTGGTTGTCAGGGTGGAGAAGGGCTAAGCGAGCCGCCTGTGCTTTTTGATGGAATCCAGCTCCGGCGGCAAGAATGTTCGGTGGCTTCGCGCCTTCCTGTGAGGCAAAGAGCGCCTCTACGTCAGGAGCTCCATCCCCCTCACATTCTAAGCGAGCCGCCTCCGCTTTTTAAATAAAAAAAGTCCATTCATCCCTTATGACAATAGGGACGAATGGACCGCGGTACCACCCTAATTATTTCACAGTTGTGAAATCTCTTTAATCCATTTAACGTTTGGATTACGCCAAAGCCTACTTCTTTCGGTTCGGTTTGGTGCTCAAAAGCCCATTCCATATTGTGTAATTACTTGTTTGCACCGACCACAAGCTCTCTGAAATTACTACAATATGTACTCTTCTTTATCATTGCATCGTATTAGATTTATTCTTTGATAACGATCGTTCTTGAATAAGAATGAACGATCGTTATTGTGATAACAAAATGTTTGCAAATCATTATATCATTACGAAAGATGGTTTGCAAACTACATCAGAATGGTGACACTAATGATTGTTGAAAGGGCTGCTAGTAGAAGACCTGCGAGACAAATTGGATAGGTCCATTTGAATGAATATGTTTTATAGATCCGTTCTTTTTTATCTTCAGGTGCTTCCAGTTCTTCAATAAGAGATTCAATTTTTTTGTTCGTTCCAAATACTTTTTGGAAGGCGTACATCGTTACGTTGAAAAAGCCATTTTGAAATAAGAATAAAAAGCCACCCACAATCACAAAAACTAGTGCAATATAAAAAGATAAATTGACGAAATTTAACAAAAAATGAGGTGAAGAGAGCAAAGCACCGATACTAGAAACGATGATTGCTATGAAAATTAGTATACAAGTATGGAAAAAAATTTGTTTCAAAATGTTCCCCTCCGTAAAAAAATTTTACTGGAATTATTATACTATGAAAGTTATAATGAGTAATATAATTAATTATTTGAAAATTATACGCAATTGTAAGTTGTATTTCAATATGGTGGAATCAATGCTAAGTTATCCCTTTATCAAAAAATAAATATTTTATTTAAAATTTTAACAAAAAAACAAAAAATTATATTCACAATTGTTGTATTATATGTATAATGAAAATTGTAGAAACTTGGAGATTATTCTTTCAATTTCTAGCGAATTGGGTACAGGACGTGCAATTAGGGGAGGCAGTGCAGCTATGAAGAGAAAGATACCATTATTACTTGCGTCAACATTGACTGTAAGCATGTTACTTGGGGCTTGTAGTTACCAAAAAGATGATGGAAAAGCAAAAGGGAAAGAAGCGGCATCTAGTAGTAATGGAAAGCCGATTCTGAATTTGACAGAACCATCAGAAATTCCGTCAATGGATGCATCATTAGCATCAGATTCAGCATCATCAACAGTGTTAAACAATACGATGGAAGGATTATATCGTATTGGTGAAAAACAAAAAAGGATGCCTGGTGTTGCAGAATCATTCGAAAAGTTGGATGACGGTAAGAAGTATATATTCAAGTTGAGAAAAGATGCGAAATGGTCAAACGGCGATCCTGTCACAGCGAAAGATTTTGTATATGCATGGAAAAGAGCAGTAAATCCAGATACAAAAGCAACATATTCTTATATTATGTTTGATATTAAAAATGCAGAGAAAATTCATAAAAGAGAATTGTCACCGGATCAATTAGGAGTCAAGGCGGTTGATGACTATACATTAGAAGTGGAATTAGACAACCCAATTCCTTATTTTGTTGATTTAACAGTGTATCCTGTATTTTATCCGCTGAACGAAAATTTTGTGAAGTCACAAGGAGATAAATTTGGTTTAGAAGCCAATACAACTTTGTATAATGGACCATTTGTGATGAGTGAATGGAAGCATGAACGTAGTTTCCAACTTAAGAAAAATCCATCCTATTGGGATAACAAAACTGTTAAAATCGAAGAGATTAACTTTAATATTGTAAAAGATACAGCAACGAATGTGAACTTATATGAAACAAATGCGATTGATCGTACACCATTAAGCTCGGAATTTGTAGATAAGTTTAGACAAAGTTCAGAGTTTAAAACGAGAGAAGAAAATGGGGTTGCCTATTTAAGATTTAATCAGAAAAATCAGTTCTTACATAATAAAAATTTACGAAAAGCAATCTCCATGTCTTTTGACCGTGAAAATATCGCGAAAGTTATTTTAAATAATGGAGCGATTGGTGCTTACGGATTTGTTGGAAAAGATTTTGCTGAAGGTCCAAATAAAAAAGATTTTCGCGCTGAAAATGGTAAGTTAGTTAAAACGGATACAAAAGAAGCAAGAAAACTTTGGGAAGCCGCGAAAAAAGAGCTTGGAACTGATAAAGTTGAACTATCAGTTTTAAACTTTGATGATGACGATTCCAAAAAAGTTGGTGAGTTCTTAAAAGGTGAAATTGAGAAGAATTTACCAGGTGTAACCATTCATATAAAACAACAACCGTTTGCGCAAAAAATGAAATTGGAAGACTCAGGGGAATATGATATTTCACTTGCTGTTTGGAGTCCTGATTATCCAGATCCAATTTCATATTTAGATATGTTTGTGACAAATGGTACGCAAAACAAAACAGGATACTCAAACCCAAAATATGACGAATTCATTCAAAAAGCAAAAACAGACACAAAAGATTTACAAGCTCGTTGGAATAATCTTCTAGAGGTTGAAAAAATGTTAATAAAAGAAGACGCTGTTATTGCACCAATATTCCAAAAAGGATCTGCCTATGTTATAAAAGATGGTGTGAAAGACATTATTCCAATTTCTTATGGTGGTAAACTAACATATAAATGGGCGTCCGTTGAAAAATAGTAGTTTTTATCGGCAGCCCGATTGGTGAGGATTCATAATCAGTAGGGGATGAAGAACCCCCTGCTGATTAAAGTTTCACTTAATTTCATCGTTTATAAAGGGGATATGTCCATGATGGGCATATGCTCTTATTTTAAAAATATAAAAGTAAGAATATTTAAAACTATCTTATTGCTTTTGAAAAAAATGGGGAGGTGCTTGACTATGGGACGTTATGTATTAAAGCGTTTCGTATATATGTTTTTGACATTATTTTTAATTACATCATTAACATTCTTCTTAATGAAATTATTGCCGGGTTCTCCACTCAAAAATCAGGAGAAATTATCTCCGGAACAAAAAGAAATCATTTTGGAGAAATATGGTTTAAATGATCCGGTACCAGTGCAGTACGCACGCTATTTAGGAAACTTAGCAAAAGGCGATTTAGGAGTATCGTTCCAATATGATAATCGTCCGGTAACGGATATGATTGCAGAACGTATTGGACCATCCGCCCAGCTCGGTTTTCAGGCAATTCTTTTAGGGTCATTTATTGGGCTAATTTTAGGAATTATTGCAGCACTTCGAAATAATACATGGGTCGATTATGGGGCGACGATTATTTCCGTACTCGGAATGTCGGTACCATCCTTTGTATTTGCAGCACTATTACAATATTTCGTAGGGGTAAAACTCGGCTGGTTCCCAGTTGCATTCTGGAAAGGACCTGAATTTACAGTTATGCCAACAATCGCTTTATCGATGGCAGTTATTGCAACAATCGCACGTTTTGCTCGTGCTGAATTAATTGAAGTAATGCAAGCTGATTATATTTTAACAGCGAAGGCAAAAGGAATTAGTCAAGGCGTCATTATTGTGAAACATGCTCTTCGTAATGCACTGATTCCAGTTGTTACAATTTTAGGGCCGATGGTTGCAGGGTTGATTACAGGAACACTTGTTATTGAGCAAATTTATGCTGTTCCTGGACTTGGGGAACAATTCGTTAAGTCGATTACATTAAATGATTATACAGTTATTATGGGGACAACAATTTTCTATAGTGCAGTCTTTATTTTCGTTATTTTCATCGTAGATATTTTATATGGAATTATTGATCCTCGTATTCGTTTAGCGGGAGGGAAAAAATGATGAAAGATGTACAAAAATTATCTCCAGATTTATTTCAACCAGCAAATCAAAGTAATGTTGATAATGAAGTCATTGCCCGTCCGAGCTTAACGTTTTGGCAAGATGTAAGAAAACGCTTATTTCAGCATAAAGGTGCAATGTTCGGTCTTGTATTATTAGTTATTATTACATTACTAGCGATTTTTGGACCGATGGTAAGTAAGTATTCTTATAAAGATCAAGACTTAAGTCGTGCGAAATTGCCACCAAAAATTCCAGTGCTCGAAAATATTCATTGGTTACCATTTGATGGAACAGACCAATATGGTGTGGATCAATATAAAAAACGTGATATTAAAGAGTCTTTCTGGTTCGGTACAGACGACCTAGGTCGCGATTTATGGACAAGAACATGGGATGGGACACGTGTATCATTATATATCGCGCTTTTAGCAGCTGCGATTGATTTAATTATCGGGGTTGCATACGGAGGGATTTCAGCGTTCTATGGTGGACGAGTAGATAATATTATGCAGCGTGTTATGGAAATTATTAACGGTATTCCGTATTTAATTATCGTTATTTTAATGGTAATCATTATGGGATCTGGTATATGGTCAATTACACTTGCGATGGCGATTACAGGTTGGATTGGGATGTCACGTATCGTTCGTGGACAAGTATTAAAATTAAAAAATCAAGAATATGTATTAGCATCACGTACACTAGGTGCCACAAACACACAATTAATTATCAAACATTTAATTCCAAACGTAATGGGGCCGATTATCGTTATGACAATGTTCACAATTCCAACTGCGGTGTTTGGTGAAGCGTTCTTAAGTTTCATTGGTCTTGGTATTCAGCCACCATTTGCATCACTTGGCTCACTTGTAAATGATGGTTACAAATCCATTCAAACGTATCCACATATGATGTTCATCCCTGCGATTGTCATCAGTATGTTAATTTTAGCATTTAACTTAATGGCGGATGGATTACGCGACGCGTTAGATCCAAAAATGCGTAAGTAAAAGAGGGGAGAGGTAAAGAATGAAAAAATTGCTAGAGGTAAAAGATTTACAAGTCTCCTTTGATACGCATGCAGGTGAAGTACAAGCTGTACGCGGTGTTACTTTTGATTTGAAAAAAGGAGAAACATTAGCGATTGTAGGGGAGTCTGGTTCCGGAAAATCAGTGACTTCCAAGGCGTTAATGGGATTAATCCCAAATCCGCCAGGACGTATTAAAAAAGGAGAAATTTTATTTGAAGGTCGTGACTTAACAAAACTAACAGAAAAAGAAATGCAGGCTGTGCGTGGAAAAGAGATTGCGATGATTTTCCAAGATCCAATGACGTCCCTCAATCCAACGATGACAATTGGCAATCAAATTATGGAAGGCCTTATTAAGCATCAAGGAATGAGCAAAGCGGATGCTCGCAAAGTTGCATTAGAGCTTCTTGACCTTGTTGGGATTCCAAATCCAGATGCTCGTTTAAAACAATATCCGCACCAGTTTTCCGGTGGTATGAGACAGCGTGTTGTAATTGCAATGGCACTAGCTTGTAATCCGAAATTATTAATTGCCGATGAGCCGACAACTGCACTTGACGTTACGATCCAAGCACAAATTTTGGAATTAATGAAAGATATTCAGCAAAAAACAGAAGCAGCTATTATTTTTATTACGCATGATTTAGGTGTAGTGGCAAATGTTGCTGATCGTGTCGCTGTTATGTATGCGGGGAAAGTTGTTGAAATCGGAACAGTTGATGAAATTTTCTATAACCCGAAACATCCATATACGTGGGGCCTTATTGCTTCTATGCCAAGTTTAGATGGTTCTGAAGAAGAACTATATGCAATTCCGGGAACGCCACCAGATTTATTAAAGCCGCCAAAAGGTGATGCGTTCGCACCACGAAATCCACAGGCTTTAAAAATTGATTTTGAAATGGAGCCACCTTTATTTAAAGTGAGTGATACACATTATGCGGCAACTTGGTTACTTCATGAGCAAGCGCCGGAAGTAAAACCACCAGCAGCTGTTGAAAAACGTATTCTTCAAATGAAAGCAGGTGAACAACATGACTAAACAACGTGAAAAATTAATTGAAGTAAAAAATGTAAGTCAACACTTCAACGTAAGTGGTGGTGTTGTTAAAGCGGTTAATAATATTTCATTTGATATTTACCGCGGAGAGACATTTGGTCTTGTAGGAGAATCTGGTTGTGGAAAATCGACAACTGGAAGAACGATCATTCGTTTATATGATGCAACAGCTGGAGAAGTATTATTTGATGGTGAAAATGTACATGGTAAAAAATCTCGAGCAGAACTAAAAAAATTCAACCGAAAAATGCAAATGATTTTCCAAGATCCATATGCATCGTTGAACCCTCGTATGACAGTAGGAGATATTATTGCAGAAGGCATTGATATTCACGGATTAGCAAAAAATAAAAAAGAACGTATGGATCGTGTGCATGAGCTATTAAAAACAGTTGGTTTAAATAAAGAACATGCAAACCGTTTTCCGCATGAATTCTCAGGTGGACAACGTCAGCGCATCGGGATCGCTCGTGCCTTAGCGGTAAAGCCTGAATTTATTATTGCCGATGAGCCAATTTCAGCGCTTGACGTATCCATTCAAGCACAAGTTGTCAACTTAATGAAAAAACTACAAAGAGAAAAAGGGTTAACATACTTATTTATTGCCCATGATCTATCGATGGTAAAATATATTAGTGATCGCATTGGTGTTATGTATCGTGGTCAAATTGTAGAATTGGCGAGCAGCGATGAATTATATGAAAATCCAATTCATCCGTATACAAAATCTTTACTTTCAGCGATCCCACTTCCAGATCCAGATTATGAGCGAAATCGTAAACGTATTGTATACGATCCATCTCAGCACCAATATGGAAGTGAAGTACCAACAATGCGAGAAATTCGCCCGGGACATTTTGTTTTATGTTCGGAAGCTGAGTATAAGAAATATAAAGGAATTTATCAATAAAAAAAGCGGCTTTCATTGCCGCTTTTTTTATGCTTGCATAGGCACTGTTTCTTCTTGTACTTCTGGTTTAACAAGCGCATAATTTTCCCACAATCGACTTCTCCAGCGGAAGAACATAATAATCGCACGTGTCCATTCATCAATTGCGATTGCTAGCCAGATTCCAGGAAGTCCCATGTGTAAATAAAATACAAAAAAGTATCCGAGTGGTAAGCTCATTAACACCATAGAAAAAGCTCCGATGAGAACAGGATATTTGGCGTCACCTGCTGCACGCAGTGAATTGATAATAACGATATTCATCGTGCGTCCTGTTTCTAATAGAATGCTGAGTAAAAGAACGGTCGCCCCTAACGCGATTACATCTGGATTATGTGTAAATAATTGCATTAATTGTATGCGGAATGTAATTACGAGAATGACCATACATAAAGTGACAAATAGAGCCCATTTCACACTTTTCCATACGCGTACATAAGCTTCATCTTGCTTACTTCCACCAACTAAACGCCCAACGATAATCGCTGTTCCCATTCCAATCGCGATAGCAAATAAATATGTGAACATGGAAATATTGGTTGCGTATTGTCTAGCGGCTAATGAATCAGCCCCTAAATACGTTGCGTAGTATAGAAAGACAATTTGACAAGCTTGGTACATGACTTGCTCAAAGGCAGAAGGAATTCCGATTTTTAAGATTTTTCCTACATATTCTTTCGATAGAGTAAAGTAATAGGTCAATTTGACGCGGTATTCCATCACACGATAAAGCAACCAGAAGAAGACAATCAATGCGATCAGTCGGCTGAATGCAGAAGATATCGCCGCTCCTTGTACTCCAAGTTCAGGCATACCGAACTTTCCGAAAATCAGCATATAGTTTCCAGCAATATGAAGAATATTCATTCCGAATGAAATAAACATGGCTTGTTTTGTAAATCCATGTACACGAATAATAGCAGCAAGTGAATTAATAATTGCTTGAAGAAAAATTGCTCCGCCAACAATGGATAAATAATTTTGAGCGTAAATTAATACATCACCTTGTAAATTCATTGCCGCCATCATATGTTTTGCAAACAAAAGAAAACCGGCGCTTATTACAAGCCCGACTACCAAGTTTAATGTAACTGCTAGTGCTGATATTTTAGAGGCTTCCATATATCGTTTCGATCCGAGGTATTGAGATACAACAATCGCAGCGCCGTTTCCGATTACTTCCAGTACTAATATTGCAATGTGGAGATATTGATTGGCTGCACCAACGCCTGATACAGCATCATCAGATAATGCACTTAACATAAACGTATCGGCAATCCCCATTAACATAAACAGAAAAACTTCTAAAAAAATAGGCCAAGTTAAGAAAAATAAATTTAACTTCTCCTCTTTTATATCTTTTGCATGAAGAGCTGTCATTACGTCCCCCTCTTTACAAACATTGTTTTTTAGCAAAGTGTATCTTATCATACTTTATTAACACTTGCATGCATTTTGTTGCGTAATTTATAAAGTTTTTAAACGCGATTTTTCTAGTTAGAATGATTATACAAGTATATCTATGTTTATAAGAAGTGGTTATATTTTGATAATTTTAAGTTACGAAAGCGAAAGAAGTTTTTTTGTATTATAAATAGAAAAAACAGTAATATAAAACGTTTACAAAGAAGTTTATAATAACAGAAAATTTTAATGAAATAGAAAAAAGATACCAAAAAATTATATTTATGTGTATAATATAAATTGTTGGAATATACATATATTTCTTTTTGTTCGAAAATGAAAAGGTTAACATTTGTAGGGGGATGGAATTATGAGGAAAAAACTACCGATTTTCGTAGCATCTACGATGGCAGTAAGTATGGTGTTAGGGGCATGTAGTTATCAAAAAGATGAACCGAAGGCAAAAGGGACTAGCGGTAAAAGCGGTGCAAAGCAAGTCTTAAATTTAATTGAAACACAAGAAATTCCAACGATGGATCCAGCTTTATCAGCCGATTCGCTTTCTGCCGAAGTAATGAATAATACAATGGAAGGATTGTATCGCCTTGGAAAAGGAGATAAATTAGTTCCAGGAATCGCGACAGAATTTAAAAAATCAGATGACGGTAAGAAATATACATTTACATTACGGAAAGATGCGAAATGGTCTAACGGAGATCTTGTAACAGCGAAAGATTTTGAATATGCATGGAAGCGAGCAATTAATCCTGATACGGCTGCAAAATCTGCATATATGATGTACGATATAAAAAATGCTGAAAAGATTAATAAAAAAGAAATGGCACCGGATCAATTAGGGGTAAAAGCCATTAATGATTATACATTGGAAGTAGAATTAGAGCATGCTGTACCATATTTTGTAGACTTATTAATATATCCTTTATTTTATCCTGTAAATGAAAAGTATGTAACAGAGCAAGGGGATAAATTTGGACTAGAAGCGAACACAACACTTTACAACGGTCCATTTGTATTGAGTGAGTGGAAACATGAGAGAAGCTTCCAGATGAAAAAGAATCCATCTTATTGGGAGCATAAAGAAGTAAAATTAGAAGAAGTGAATTTTAATATTGTAAAAGACACAGCTACACCGATTAATTTATATGAAACAAAAGCGGTAGATCGTGCTATATTATTGGCAGAATTTATCGATAAATATAAAGGAAAACCAGACTTTAAAACATTTGAAGAAACAACAGTATTCTTCCTTCGTTTAAATCAAAAAGATCCAGCATTAGCGAATAAAAATATTCGTAAGGCCATTTCGCTTGCTTTTGATAGAAAACCATTTGTGGAGACAATCTTAAACAATGGATCTACAGCAGCAACAGGGTTAATCCCGGGAAATTTCATGTTTGGGCCGAATAAAAAAGATTTCCGGGTGGAAAATGGTGACATTGTGAAACCAAATATAAAAGAAGCTCAAAAATATTGGGAAGCGGGTAAAAAAGAGCTTGGTAAAAATGAAATTGAATTAGAATTATTAAATGAAGATGTGGAATTGTCGAAAAAAACAGGTGAGTATTTAAAAGGGGAATTAGAAAAGAACTTACCAGGTTTAACGCTGAAAATAAAGCAACAACCATTTGCGCAAAAATTAAAACTAGAAGGTGCTGGCGACTATGTCATGTCATTCACTGGTTGGAGTGCTGATTTTCCAGATCCAATTTCATACCTTGATATGTTTGTAACAGGTGGCACACAAAATAAAATGGGATACTCGAATCCAAAATATGATGAAATAATTATGAAGGCAAAGAAAAATGGGAACGATGCAAATGCTCGCTGGAAAAGCTTACTTACAGCAGAAAAGATGCTGCTAGAAGATGCAGCGATTGTACCAGTATACCAGCGCGGAAGAGCGTATTTACAAAGAGAAACAGTTAAGGATCTATACTTTCATAAATATGGAGGAGATTTAAGCTTTAAATGGACATCTGTTGAATAATTAAATCATTTCGTTAAAAAGGAAGAAACAGGAGTCAAACGGCTCCTGTTTCTTAATACACACGTTTTTTATAAATATCGTTTCCGCCTACTTGTTTCCAACCAGATTGTATGTCAGAGCTTCGCTTCACAAATTTCAATTTTTCTTTCCTACCGAAAAATTTTTCCCCTATTCCATTTGTAATAACACCAATGAATGCTGTAATTCCGATGACGAGGGCCGCAACAATTGCAAAATCCATAAAAAAAGCAATCATGTAAAAATTCCCCCTTTCTCTCTTTATCATTTATTGTATGAAAAAAAAGATATAAAAGAAAGAAATATCAGAAAAAAACATAAATGAGCTAGACAGTTCATGATAGATTTGATAAAATAAAAGAGAACAGATGTTCCTTTTTGTAAGTATTACATTTGTAAGTTGTTTTACTAAGAAAATGTAAGAAATCCTGTTTTTTATTCAGATTTATTTATGCTGGAACGGGAAAATATATGTGAAAAAAGCTTTAACAATGCGTGATTCCGATATGTAACAGAGGGGTGAATTCGATAGAAAAATACAGTGTTACCATGTTTCGTATTGGAGTAAAGGAGCATTTGGATTTTCTTGTTAGAAAGGAAATTTACTGTATATTTCTTACTGATTCTATTGTATAATGATTATAGAAGTTACTTATTAAAAGTAATTATTATGTGTTTGAAAAATACTTCTTGAGCTGTTGCTTACACGGAAAGCCATTTTTTATTTTCTTGTAAGACAAGTTATAGTAAGGAATTGCTGAAAGTAGAAATTTAAACTGTAATTAGTACAGAAATTGTACTCTTTAAGGAGAGTGAGTCTTGTATGGTAACATTATATAGTTCTCCAAGCTGTACGTCTTGTAGAAAGGCAAAATTATGGCTAGAGGAAAATCATATTCCCTATACAGAACGTAATATTTTCTCAGATCCATTAACGATTGAGGAAATTAAAGAAATTTTACGTATGACAGAAAGCGGGACGGATGAGATTATTTCAACTCGCTCGAAAGTTTTCCAAGAATTAAATGTTAACTTAGAATCTTTACCACTTCAAGATTTATATAAGATGATTCGTGATTATCCAGGTATTTTACGTCGTCCAATTATGATTGATGAAAAACGCCTGCAAGTAGGGTATAATGAAGACGAAATTCGTCGTTTCTTACCACGTACAGTAAGAACATTTCAATTACGCGAAGCACAACGTCTTGTAAATTAATAATAAAGTTATGTATATGAAAACCTTCTACTTATTATAATGAGTAGAAGGTTTTTGTATAAGAAAATATACCAATTATGTGTTATTCATTCGTGTTACGCGGTTTTACGTGCTGAACAATGATTCCGATAGCGAGAACTGTCAAAACGAAAAGGAACGGAATGCCAGCTGTAAAAGTAGGATTTTGATGAAAGAATGTTGCGAGTCGTGCCTCATGTGTAATCATTTTTCCGGCTGTGTAAGCAAGAATCGCTCCGCCGCAATAAATAAGAAGAGGAAAGCGTTCCATCAATAATAAAATAAGTTTGCTGCCCCAAATAATAATCGGAATAGAAATGAATAGACCGACTATGACGAGAAGAATATTTCCGTGGGCCGCTCCAGCGATGGCAAGAACATTATCAAATCCCATGACAAGATCAGCAAATACAATTGTTCGAACAGCTTGAAAGAGAGTTGTTTTTGCTTGAATAGAAGAAAGATCATTGCTATTATCAGTAAGTAAATTGACGGCAATCAGTGTCAGTAAAATGCCGCCAATCAGTTGCAAGAAGGGAATATCAAGTAAATAGACAGCGAGTATTGTGAGAAAAATTCGTAGTACAATGGCTAAGCTAGTACCTATAAAGATGGCTTTGTTCCGTTTAGATTCAGGTAAGTTCCGGCTAGCTAGTGCGATGACAATCGCGTTATCGCCACCTAATACAACATCAATACCGACAATCATAAGTATAGATGTTAAAAAATCTACCCCCATTGTTTTGCCTCCATTATTCTGTTTTAATGAGTGGTTATGTATGGAATACAAAAGTTTCATAAGTTTGATTTCCATGTTTCGAAATCTCACTAAGAAATGAACTGTAGTATATTGTACGGTGTAATTCGTAAATGTATGTCCAATTTTTTCATAAAGGTCGCGAAGGTTTTTATTAACTAATCGTTAAGGTGCTGTTCTTAGGAATCTCCCGCTTCAAACAGCTCGTAAGAGTGTGAAGTGAGGGGAGTTCAAAGAGCTAGGCGGATAACTGTTTTTGCAAAATAAAATAATTTTATTTCCATTCTGGAGAATCTTATCATAAAATGAAAGTACAAGAATCTATTGATTTGTCATATGAGTGGGGAATCCCTTCATAACAATTCCAAATAGGAAGGGAGAGTTGGATTTTGGATATTGAAAGAATTAATGATCATACGATGAAATTTTTCATTACGTACGTTGATATAGAGGATAGAGGATTTAATCGCGAAGAAATTTGGTATAATCGCGAGCGAAGTGAACAATTATTTTGGGAAATGATGGATGAAGCACGTGATTACGATGACTTCTTTATTGATGGACCATTGCGGATTCAAGTACAAGCGTTAGACAAAGGGATTGAAGTGCTTGTAACGAAAGCACAGCTTTCAAAAGATGGACAAAAATTAGAATTACCGATAGGTCTCGATAAAATTATTGATATTCCTCTAGATGAAAGCATTGAATCGTTATTTCAACAAGAATTAGAGGAAGAAGGAACGGTTACGAATTTTAATGAAGATGGAACACTTGGATTTTTAATTAAGTTTGAAGATTTTGAAGATGTTATTTCATTAAGTCATCGCCTAATTTTTGAAGATATAAAAGACCAACTATATTCATTTGAAAATCGTTATTATGTATATGTTGAATTCGATGAAGTGCTACACGATGAGGAAGAAATTGACCGTATTTTAAGTATTATTTTAGAATATGGAGAGGAATCTACTTTAACGATTCACCGTGTGAGTGAGTATGGGAAAGAGATTATGAGCGAACATGCACTTGAGACAATTCGTAAGCATTTTCCTTCTAAAACGTAGGCCGATTTCAATTATATGAAATCGGCTTTTTATATGATGGGTATAATAGGGAAAGTATACTTTCGCTAGTAGAAAGCTTTTTTAGTAAGGGGGGTAGAAATGAAAAATACATTAAAACTACTTTTCTTTTTTGTAGGATTATTTATAGCGTTTGTTTCGTTACGTATGGTTATTGATGTAGCTTTTTATTCAGATGTAATAGGCATACGAAATATTTCGTTTTTAGGTATTACAAGTATTTTATTTACCATTTCAGCATTTTTAATTGGTTGTGTAATTTTCTTAGAAAATAGACACCCTTCTAAAACATTAACATGGCTCATTGTACTAGGCATTTTCCCTGTCATTGGCTTTTTTGCTTATTTATTATTTGGACAAAATTTTCGAAGAAAGCGCATGTTCCAAAAGAAGGCACTTTTGGATGAACAGGCTTTCTTACAGTACAAGGGACATGAAGATTATAGAGAGCGTATTTTACAAAAACATAAACATCAGGAGCTATTATTTCGTTTAGCTGATCGCCTTGGGGCACTGAATATTTCTTTTCAGACGGAAACAAAGGTGTTAACGAATGGTGAAGAAACGTTTCAAGCCATTTTGCAAGGCTTACAAAAGGCGAAGCATCATATTCATATGGAATACTATATTGTGCGCGATGACAAACTTGGGACAAAGATTAAAGATATTTTAATCCAAAAGGTGAAAGAAGGAGTTGTTGTTCGCTTTTTATATGATGCGGTAGGTAGTTTTAAACTTTCAAATGCCTATATTGAAGAATTGAATAAGGCGGGAGTGGAGATGATCCCGTTCTTCCCAGTCCGTTTTCCCATTTTAAATGATAAAATTAATTATCGAAATCATCGAAAAATCGTGGTGATTGATGGGAATGAAGGGTTTGTAGGGGGACTTAATATTGGCGATGAATATTTAGGAGAAAATAAATATTTTGGATTTTGGCGAGATACGCATTTATATTTACGAGGCGAAGCTGTTCAAAGTTTACAATTGATTTTTTTACAAGATTGGTTTTATATGACAGGCGAAGCTGTACTAGCTCCTGAATATTTACAAGCACAATCTGTAGAAGGAGATCATTGGGGGGGCGTACAGCTTGTAGCAGGAGGGCCAGATAACAAATGGGAAACGATTAAACATCTATATTTTGCGATGATTGCCTCTGCGAGAAAATCGATTTGGATTGCTACACCGTACTTTATTCCCGATGATGATATTTTGTCGGCGCTGAAAGTTGCCGCGCTTGCAGGCATTGATGTGCGTTTATTAATGCCGAGCAAACCGGATAAGCGCACAGTCTTTTATGCATCGAGATCGTATTTCCCGGAGTTATTAGATGCAGGTGTGAAAATATATGAATATGAAAAAGGATTTCTGCATAGTAAAGTTGTAATTGTTGATTCTGACTTGGCTTCCATTGGGACAGCAAATATGGACATGAGAAGTTTTCATTTGAATTTTGAAGTAAATGCCTTTTTATATGATACAGGGAGTATTCGAAAACTTGTACAAGATTTTGAAGAGGACTTACAAGTGTCAAGCGAAATTCATGGTGATCATTTTCATAAACGACGCCTGCATAAACGGATTGTTGAATCAACATATCGCTTACTATCGCCATTATTATAAAAAGGTGTTCTGAAGAGAACATCTTTTTTTTCTTTAAGGTAGACAGGAATGAGGACGTATGTTGCAGAATGTAACGAAATGTAGAAAGGATGTGGCGCTATTGTTTGTGGCGAAGCGAGAAAACGGTGAAACAATCCACCTTCTCTATCATCAAGATAAGAAAAAATTGCTTATATTACGAGAAAAGGAACGTTTTTTTTGTCCAGCTTGCGGAAAAGAAGTACAATTAAAATTAGGGAATCAAAAAGTTTGGCATTTCGCTCATAAAAATATCGAGCAGTGCATAGGCTCAGCAGAACCTGAATCAAATTATCATATGAGGGGGAAAGAACAGTTATATAGATGGATCATATCGCAAAAGTTCTGCGCCGAAATTGAGAAGTATCTCCCGGAAATTCGTCAGAGACCAGATATTTTAATAGAGAGGAATGGGAGAAGACTGGCGATTGAATATCAGTGCACGTCCATTTCGGCAAATCAATTACAAAAGCGAACATATGCGTATCAGAAAGCAGGCATACAAATCATTTGGATATTAGGCGGTAACCAATTGAACAGAAATGCTACGTATTGGACTTCTATATCTTCTTTTCATGCTTTTTGTATTCAATCTTATCCTCAACCATATCTCTTATTTTTTTGCCCCGATAAAAAAATATTCCAAAAGTGTATATTTTTGATCCCATTCTCTACGAATATTCATTTTGCACATATCATTCCTTTTTCTATACGAACAAGTACATTTGAAAATATTTTTCAGCAAATTCCTTTTCCAAAAGGCGTGTTAGAAAGAGTATGGCAAAATAAAAAGAACTACTTTCGCATGCACGCTCTACCCATTTGGAATGGTCATCAGAAAGCATTGCTTCGTATGTTCTATCAACTGAAAATTTCTCCATCTATTTTTCCCTCTGAAATTGGAGTTCCGCTCCCATCTGCTTTTTCATTTCAAACATCGCCCTTTATATGGCAAGCGTTTCTTTGTCTAGACTTTATGGAGAATTTTAAGCGTGGAGACTATTTTTCCTTACATGCTGTATTTTCTTATGTAAGTAACAAGCGTAACTTGAAAAGACGAATCTTACCGTATTTTCCGCAACATGTATGGAAATTAGCTATTATAGAGTATATGGATTTTTTATGTAGCGCTGGAATAATTGAAAAAGTAGATAAGTATAAGTATCGAAAAGTAAAAGGAATTACGATATTAAAAACAGAGAAGGAAATAAAAGAATATGATACGATTTGTCTAGCACATGCCATATCGCTATTTGAAGCAAAGTATAACATGTGAAATAGAAAAAAGGATATAATAAAAGGGTACCCAGAAGGAATTACATAAGAATCATCGAAATTAAGTAAAGAGTTTAGAAGGAGGGTCTATTCATGTCGGAACAAAATGCAGGAAAAGTATTACCAGATCGCAGTGAAATTGAAGAAAAAAATACGTGGCGTTTAGAAGATATCTTTCAAACGGATGAAGCGTGGGAAAAAGAATTTCAAGCCATAAAAGAGCTATTACCGAAGTTAAATGAGTTTAAGGGTAAGCTTGGTGATTCTGCCGAGTCCTTATTAGCAGCATTACAATATGAAGATGAAATTTCTATGCGGTTAGGAAAATTATATACATATGCACATATGCGTTACGATCAAGATACAACCAATTCTACTTATCAAGCACTCAACGATCGTGCGATGAACTTATACTCACAAGTTTCCAGTAGCACAGCATACATCGTGCCTGAAATTTTAAAGATTTCACAAGAACTGTTACAGTCGTTCTTACAGGAAAATAAAGAATTACGCGTGTATGAACATGCATTAGAAGAGATTACACGTCAGCGTCCTCACGTATTATCTGAGGCTGAAGAATCATTGCTGGCAGAAGCGGCTGAAGTCATGAGTTCTTCAAGTAATACATTTGGGATGTTGAATAATGCGGATTTAAAATTTCCATCGATTAAAGATGAGAATGGAGAGGAAGTAGAAGTTACGCATGGTCGCTATATTCAATTTTTAGAGAGTGATGATCGTCGCGTGCGCCATGATGCTTTTCATGCTGTGTATGAAACGTACGGGAAATTTAAAAATACATTTGCGAGTACTTTAAGTGGTGCGGTAAAACGCAATAACTTCAATGCTCGCGTACGCAAATATGATTCTGCACGTCAAGCAGCATTAAGTAACAATCATATTCCGGAAACGGTATATGATCAACTTATCGAAACCGTACACAATCATTTACATTTATTACACCGTTACATTGATATTCGTAAACGTGCATTAAAACTCGATGAATTACATATGTACGACTTATACACTCCTCTTGTACCAGAAGTGAAAATGAATGTGAAATATGAAGAAGCACAAGAGATTTTATTAAAATCGTTACATGTTCTTGGTGACGAATATGTTGACATTTTAAAAGAAGCATATGAAAATCGCTGGGTAGATGTATACGAAAATAAAGGGAAGCGTAGCGGAGCTTATTCATCTGGAGCATATGGAACAAACCCATATATCTTAATGAACTGGCATGATAATGTAAATAACTTATTTACATTAGCGCATGAATTTGGTCATTCTGTGCATAGTTACTATACAAGAAAAACACAACCGCACGTGTATGGAGATTATTCCATCTTTGTGGCTGAAGTTGCTTCTACATGTAATGAAGCGCTTCTTAATGACTATCTGTTAAAAACAACAGAAGATAAAAAAGAGCGTTTATATTTATTAAATCATTATTTAGAAGGATTCCGCGGAACAGTATTCCGTCAAACGATGTTTGCGGAATTTGAACATATCATCCATCAAAAGGTACAAGAAGGTCATGCAGTAACACCAGATATGTTAACTGAAATTTACTATGACTTAAATAAAACATACTTTGGAGATGCCGTAGTAATTGATAAAGAAATTGGATTAGAATGGTCCCGTATCCCGCATTTCTATTACAATTACTACGTATACCAATATGCAACAGGATTTAGTGCAGCGACTGCTTTATCGAAACAGATTTTAGAAGAAGGAAAGCCAGCAGTAGAGCGCTATATTAATGAATTCTTAAAAGCTGGAAGCTCCGATTATCCAATCGAGGTATTGAAAAAAGCAGGGGTAGATATGACATCACCAGAGCCTGTTAAAGAAGCATTACAAGTATTTGAAGAGAAGTTAAATGAGTTAGAAGCTTTATTATTTGAAAAGAAATAATAGTGAATGCAAAAAGGCGAGAGTGAGGACTCTCGCCTTTTTGCATTAGAGACCTTTAAATCGCTTCCTATAATTGAAATAAGAAAGATTTGTGAGAATGACCCCGAATAAAAGGGGGAGAGCAATCATTTTAGGAAAAGCTTCTAATAAAGAAAGAATGTATAAGAAAAAAGAAATGATGATCCCGAAAAAAAGTAGGAAAATATGGATTTTTTTCATAAAAACACCTCCTAAATTACTTTTTCTATAGCTTATTCAGTAATGAAAACGTTTAGAATGTGACAAAAGTGTGAATTTCGACAAAAGTGCTTGTCATCTGACGTCGAATCTTGTAATATAATAGACGTGAACGAATTCACATACAAACATATACCCCTTTGTTTGAACGTGAAAATTTCTCCCATCCCCTTTAATATTTTTATAAGCCGTAAAGAAAAAGACCTGGTGTTTACACCAGGTCTTTTTCTTTTTTAATCCATTTCCAATAACGTACACATCTCATTTCAATCATTTGCACTTTTCTTTTGAGAGATAATTTCTTTAGCTCCCGTTCTATTTCTTGCTGCGAGCATTCATAAATAAAGGAAAGTTCTTTAGAAGATATGAACTGAACCATTTCTAGTAATCGTTCTAGTGGTGGTAATGGCACTGGTTCCATTTCACATTTTACAAGTTCTTTTAAGAGCTGAACATATACATCATAAGAATAAATGCCGGCAATTTTGATGCCTTCTTCATCTGAATTTGCATGAAAAAATACGAGAGAAGGAATCTCGGTAATATGCATTTCATTTGTAAATTTTAAATCGCATTGAAATGCTTTTTTTGCACTAATAGAATGTAAGTCTTTTTGAAATTCTTCTGCATCAATCCCGCTTTGTTTCGCGCATGTTAGCAATACGTTTGCATCAGGCTTTAATACATTTTCAAGAAAAATGTACTCCTGGAGTTTTCGCAAAAACCTCGAACCTGCTTTTCGACCTTGCAACTCCGCTGCCTTAATGGCAAGCGAGGCTAAATATGGTGTAGATGCGGCCTCTTGCATATGAACTTTTCCATCACATGAAAATCCATGCAAGCTCGTTGTTTTTTCCCACACAAATCGAATATTAGCAGGTTTATTCCATTTGTGTGAGGAGGGAGTTGCTCCGTCTACTTTTCCAGTTAATATATGTCGTATCGAAAAGTACCCTCCATATTCAAGACATAGTTTCATGACAATTGACTCGATTTCCCAGCAGTCTTTGCAAAGTGGATCAACAAACAAATAGGCTTCTACAGATTTATGTTCACAAGTGGAAGAAGAAGGCATACGCATATGCTTTGCTTCTTGTTTATCCATCACGCTTCACCTATTTCATCTGGAGTGTTGACCATATGTTGTGCAGTTAATGCTAAACGTTCAAAAACAAACTCTCGAATCGGTCCTTGTATGCCTGTATCGTCCATTGCTTGCTTCATACATGATAACCAGGCCTTCGCTCGCTTTGGTGTAATCTCAAAAGGGAGATGACGCGCTCGTAACATCGGATGCCCGTGTTCTTCTGTATATAAGTTTGGACCGCCTAAATATTGTGTTAAAAATTGTTTCTGTTTTCTCGCCGTTTCTGTTAAATCGTCTGGGAAGATGGGAGACAAGTCAGGGTGTTTGCTAACATAGGAATAAAATGTATCGACTAATGTTGCAATGCCTTGTTCACTACCAATCGCTTCAAATGGTGTCATCGGTTGCTTGCTCATCCTTTATAAGCTCCTTTTTCCATCAAGTGTATATTTATTGTAGCAATGGATTGTTACGAAGAGCAACTAAACAGTTTTCCTCCAATCCCTTGCTTATTGTATGTTTCTTGAATAGGTGTATAAATTTAAACGCAAGTGATTACGCATCACTCTTTTTTCCAAACGACAGGGAGTCCTTTGGAATCTAGTTAATAGGATTTCCAGCAGCATAGCATATTCGCTGCTGGAAATTTCAATTTAGCGTGCATCGCTTTGTTTTGCAAGAAAAAAGCGTTGTACTTTATTTTTTGTATGCCGAACAGGGATATTGTATTGATTTAACAAGTGAAGAAAATCAACCTTTCCAGTTAGCTCGTCTTGTACTTCGTATTCAAGTTCATAATCATCGTGATTGTAATAGAAACTATGATCAAATACAAGTATCCCCCCTTTAAAAGTGGTTTCTGCTCTTTCTGTTGTTAAACTTCCCATATACGTTAAAGAAGAAACAGGGATTTGTAAGGCTTGCAGTTGTTTTAATACAGCCCCTGGAATGAGGTGATTTGTTTCGAGCATTGTTTTTGCTTCTTCTTGTGTTAAAGATTGATGAGTTTCAAGCAATCCTGTTTGAGCTGGTTGTTTTAAAGTAAGTGTATAAGTGCCATTTTTATAACGAATACGAAGAGCGGAGCCCGCTTGCTTTAAAGCAAAGTTAGGTGTTTCAAAATAATGATTGACTTGTTTTGTAAATGTTTGAATAGAAAAGGCATCACATAATACCGAAAATTCTTCTTTTGTTACCATATTTTTAAATTCAATTTCAATTTCTTGTGTCATTTGATAAGCTCCTTTATAAAAGTCATCCTTTAGACATTATCTCTTTTTCATAAAATTGGTTCAATGTTTTATTTGTTTGCGTCCATGTTATGATACAATAATAGTGTTGAGTAAGACAGGATGTTGATATGGAGGAGTTAAAGCATGCAAAATAAAATTCAAGTTAAGAGCGTAAAAGAAAGAGAGAATGCTCTTATTTTTTGTGCAGAAAATACTGAAATAGAAGTAAAGGAATTAACAGCACGTAACCATGTACTTGTAGACTCAGATCACTTATCATTTTTATATATTTTAGAAAATGAATCATCTTTCGTATATGTAAGCATTCCGCATACATGCTGGGAAGCGATGCGTGAAGCAATGCAACAAGATAAGAAAATGTTCGTTCATGTAAATGATATGGAGATTGAATTAGAACAATTAAAAGAAGAGTTGGAGTATTTAATTCGTAATATTGAAGGTAATGCAAATTATGGTGAAGAACTTGTGTCAGCGGTAGAGAAAGTATTTCTATAAGGAAATGGATTGACTTTGGTGGTGGTTGAAATGAATCGTAATTGGGAAGAATTTTTGGCTCCTTACCATCAAGCGGTGGCGGAGCTAAAAGTAAAGTTAAAAGGAATGCGAACCCAGTTTACTATGCTAACGGAGCATTCCCCAATTGAATTTGTAACAGGAAGGGTAAAATCGGTAGCAAGTATTATTGATAAAGCAGAAAAACGAGGAATTCCGTTAAATCGACTGAGAGAAGAGATGCAGGATATTGCGGGACTGCGCATGATGTGTCAATTTGTTGATGAAATCAAACCAGTTGTGGAATATCTCCGCAAACGCAATGACTTTGAAATTGTGGAAGAGCGAGATTATGTCACGCAGAAGAAAGAGAGCGGTTATCGCTCTTATCATGTTGTCATTAGTTACCCTGTTCAAACCATTTGCGGAGAGAAGAAAGTGCTGGTTGAAATTCAAATTCGCACGTTAGCCATGAATTTCTGGGCAACCATTGAGCATTCTTTAAATTACAAATATAGCGGGCGTTTCCCAGAAGATATAAAGGTACGTTTGCAACGTGCAGCCGAAGCTGCGTTTTTGTTAGACGAGGAAATGTCTTCGATTCGCTTTGAAATTCAAGAAGCGCAAAAGATTTTTTCAAGGAAACAAGAAGCGAAAGAATCTGAATCATAAATTAAAGGGTGTTGGGCAATGAAATTTACAATTATGTCAAAGGGAGATCAATCATCAAATGCACTTGCGAGTACGATGAAAGAGTATTTGCTTGATTTTGGATTTACAATGGATGAAAAGGAACCCGATATTGTAATTTCTGTTGGGGGAGATGGAACGCTTTTATATGCATTTCATCGCTATTGTCATCGTTTAGGTGAGACAGCGTTCGTCGGTGTACATACTGGACATTTAGGATTCTATGCGGATTGGCTACCGACAGAGGTAGAGAAATTAGTAATTGCGATTGCAAAAACACCATTTCAAGTAGTGGAATATCCGCTTTTAGAAGTGATTATTCGCTATGTGAATGGAGGGAAAGAATCACAGTATTTAGCTCTAAATGAAGCGACTGTAAAAAGGGCAGAAGGTACATTAGTTACGGAAGTAGAAATTCGCGGGGAATATTTCGAAACATTTAGAGGAGACGGGCTTTGTATCTCTACTCCTTCAGGAAGCACAGCTTACAATAAAGCGCTGGGCGGGGCAATTATTCATCCGTCTATTGAAGCGATTCAAATTGCGGAAATGGCATCGATTAATAATCGCGTCTTTCGTACAGTGGGTTCTCCACTTGTTTTACCAAAGCATCATACATGTGTCTTAAAGCCGACTGTAGGAATGAATTTACAAATTACAATCGATCATTTAACAATGGTTCACCAAGATGTGAAATCAATCCAATATCGCGTAGCAAACGAGAAAGTACGATTTGTTCGTTTCCGTCCGTTCCCATTCTGGAAACGAGTTCGTGATTCATTTGTTACGGATGAATAGAAAGGGTTTATCTATTTGAAGAGATTTACATTAAAATGGGATATAACGGAAGCGGAAGAAGGAGTTCTCATTCGAGAATTTGTTAAAACGAAAGGGATTTCTAAAGCCGCTTTAACTGACATAAAGTTTCATGGCGGAGCGATTGAAGTAAATGGTGAAGAGGCAACGGTTCGTCACATATTAAAAACAGGAGAAATATTGCAAATCTTTTTTCCGGTAGAGGAAAGAAGTGAAGGGATGGTAGCTGAAAAGATTCCACTGTCGATTGTATACGAAGATGATGCGGTTCTTGTTATCAATAAAGAACCGTACATGTCAACCATTCCGTCAAGGGAACATCCAACAGGTAGTATCGCCAATGCACTTCTTTATCATTATGATACGCAGAAACTTGCAAGTACAGTGCATATTGTAACAAGGCTCGACCGTGATACTTCAGGATTGATGTTAATTGCGAAGAATCGATTTGTCCATCACCTCTTATCGAAACAGCATCAACAAAAACAAGTAAAACGAACATATGAAGCAGTTGTCCACGGAAGGATGTTGAATGAGTCAGGTACGATTGATGCGCCAATTGGAAGAAAGAGCGATAGTATTATTGAACGGATGGTACGCGAAGATGGTCAAAAGGCTGTCACACATTTTCAAGTGCGAAAACGCTATTCTAACAAAACACATGTTGCATTGCAATTAGATACCGGTAGAACGCACCAAATTCGGGTACATATGGCACATATTGGACATCCATTATTAGGGGATGATTTATACGGCGGGCAATTGGATTTAATAAAGCGTCAAGCGCTTCACAGTAAATCGTTGACTTTTTATCACCCGATTTTGGAGAAGGAAATGTCATTTTCGGCAGATATACCAACAGACATGCATACTGTTTTAGCGAGAGAATAGTAAAAAAACAATATGGAATGATAAAAGCTGTCCTCATGGAAGAGGACAGCTTTTAGCGAAATAATATTAAAATTTGGTTTGGACCTGTACGCTTCATAACAAAATATCCGCTCGTTGATGCTGTAGCGATACCGTTATCATTTGGGCGGCAATATCCGTGTGTTTGGCAAGTACCATCATCACGTACTAATATTTGTCCAATTAATCCGACAGGTACCCACTCTGGTCTCTCTCTTCTCGGTGTGTATTTTATACTTGGGTTCCACTCCGCATGAATCATAGGTTCTTTCTCTTCTCCTACATATTTTCGTTGTCCCCATTCATCTGTTACATAGCGGCTATGCCAGCTTAACGGAGCACTATTACCAATAATAAGAGGAGTGGCGCTAGAGATCCCTAATATAAATGAATCTGTAGCGTTTGCTTTACGGATTTTTTCTTCTGTATCGAATGTCACGAAATATCCCACATCAATTGTTTTTTGATTGGCTGTTTCAAACATTTGTGCATAGTCTGTTCCACTCGCGTTATAAGAGGCACCTTCAATGTACATTTCGCCGTTATGAGCGAGCCATTTTGCCCCTAAACCAGGCATAGAATGGTGAGTACCGTTGGCGATGAACCATGAATATGGTTGTTCTGCGGAGCCGAATTTCCCCATAATATGAGCACCTGCAAAATGAGCTGTCGATGTATAGAGCCCTTCGGCATGTGAAGAGAATCCAGCTGCTACAGTTGCTGTCCCTTCTGCATGGGCAGCATCGCCTAAAGCAATCGTATATTTTCCTTCCGCGTGTGCGTAATTTCCGCTAGCTGTCGTTTCACTTCCCTCACTATGTGAACTATGTCCAGTTGCTTTTGTTTTGGAACCTTCAGCATGTGCAAAGACATTGCTTGCATGTGTAAGAAGCCCTTCAGCATGTGAGGCAATGCCATCTGCTTTCGTATGTCGCCCTTCTGCATGGGCATATTTTTGTGTTGCTGTTCTTTCTTTCGAATCTTGTTTCTCCACAGGATGGGCTGGATTTGGTTTTAACAAGTTTTTTATCTTCTGTACCTGATTGGTAATATATTCTAGATTTTCTGGCTGTGGTAATTTAGGGGGCTGTCGTCTTTTTTCTGTTCTGTTTGTACATTGAATATGATTATGAGATAAATTGTTTTTAGAAAGACGCTCTTTTTTTCTTTGGAATTTTTCTGCTTTTCGATTTGCGATATATTGGATGATTGGATCTAACTTTGTATCATTTTCTTCAGCCATTTGATTACCTTCAAGAACTTCTAAAGCGGCAGCACGAATGCTACACCAATTATTCATACCGTAGTTAGGGTGATACATGGGGAAGAAAGATTGTTTTTGTCTGGAAGATTTTTTCTTCATTTTGGCACCTCCTGCGACAGTATATGCCACATAAATGAAAAAAGAAGCAAAATAAAACGCATCTTTTCAATTTCTTTCTTATTTTTTCTTACAAGGTGAAATGCGTTAGAAATGTATTTGATTGGATCTCTAGTAAGACTCCCACCTCAAAACATAGAGAGAAAGTAAGATGGGAGTAGAGCGATTCATGAAAGAAGATTCATAATGAGTCGGATGCAGATTAAAGTTTTGTTTTATGAAATGGGGCGGAATTTTTCAGGAACAAATGGTAAGGAAGATGGAACCGAAATCGTTTCCATTTCAGGATAGCGAAGTCCAGTGAGTTTTCCACCAAAGACCGCACCCGTATCAATATTTACTGTATGATTGACAAAACGAGGTTCTTTAACAGGCGTATGCCCATATACAATCCAAGCATTTCCTGTATAATTTTGGGCCCAATCACGACGAACGGGAGAGCCATCAGGATGTTTTTCACCTGTAATATCACCATACAAAACAAAAGTTTGAACCTTTTTATCTGCCCTCCCTATGTAATCTTGCCTTATACCAGCGTGACATACAATCAATTGATTGTTATCAAGTATGTGATAGAGTGGAGATTGTTCATATAGGTCGATAAATTTATGTTTTATGATTGCTTGCTCATTAGAGGATAGAGCTTTATATTCAGCAACAGTTGTTTCTAAGCCATGCGCAATTGTTACATTACGCCCAAGAAAGAATCGATACAATTTATTGCAATGATTTCCTGGTGCATAATAAGCTTGTTTTTGCTTAATTACAAGCTCCCATACAATTTCAATCATCTGTAATGATGCTGGACCGCGGTCGGTAATATCCCCAACAAAGGCGAGTTGTCGCTTTTCAGGATGAATCGGAAGACCGCTATCCCAATTATATCCAAGTTTCGTTGTTAATGTTTTGAATTCTTGAAAACAGCCATGAATGTCTCCCATAATATCATATTTCATTCGATAACCTCTCATTCTTCTTTTTTTATTAGTATGCCTAAAGAAAAGTAAGAAAAACCATATCCACAATAGATATGGCTTAATCAAACATAAATATTTTTGTTCGCGATCGTACATTTAAGATAAATCCAATTGCAATCATATAGGTGAGCAAAGAACTACCGCCATAACTCATAAGAGGAAGGGTAATCCCAGTAATGGGAAGTAGTCCAATTGTCATTCCGATGTTTTGGAATACTTGGAATGTAAACATTCCAATTGTTCCCGCACATAGATAACTGCCGAATGGATCATTGCTTTCTAATGCGATATGTATCATTCGATAGATGAGCAAGAAAAAAAGAGAAATAACGAAACTTGCTCCTAAAAATCCAAATTGTTCTGCAATATTAGTAAAAATAAAATCGGTATGCGGCTCTGGAAAATATACTTGATTATTGGCCCATCCTTTTCCGTAAAGTTCACCAGATCCGGTAGCTAACAGTGCCTGGCGTAATTGATATCCTTGCGTTTCATATTCATAAGGAGCTAACCAACCATAGAAGCGATCTAATTGGTATTCTTTTAAAATATGTGCTTTAAAAAAGGCTGTATGCTCAAAATAAATATATGTTAAAGTAGCTGCTGCAGTAGTAGCGAGTGCTACTAGACCGATAATAAAGCGCCAGCGTATACCAGAAACTAAAATCATCGCTGCAAGCATTGCTGAAATAACCATCGTATTGCCTAAGTCAGGTTCTTTCGCGATAAGTAGTAGAGGTGGTAAACTTGCGGAAAAAATTTTCCCCAGCAAAATCATGTCTTCACGCGGTGAGTGGAACGGATATTTTTCATTATGGTTTGAAATAATTCGTCCAACCACAATAATAAGAAATAACTTCATAATTTCCGAAGGCTGAAAATTTCCAAGGCCAGGTAATCTGTACCAAGCAGTAGCCCCCTTAATTGTAACAGCACCAGGAATTTTGAACTCAAGTCCGATCAGGAGTATCATTGCGAAGCCATATAGATACCAAGCAATTTGTTTATAACGATCAAAATCAATAATCATAATCGCGATAATAGCTATAATCCCAATGATATACCACTGAATTTGTTTTAGTACAAAATTCACATTTTGTAACAGCGGTGGTAAAGATGGTTGAGCGCTTGCGATGGCAAAACAACTTACAATCCCAATTGCCAATAAAATAAGTAATAATACATAATCGATTCGATATTGAGCATTCTGATCTTTCACCGTATGTAGTCCTTTCTATTGCATGTCATGTAATACAAAAAGACGTTATTCTTGCGATTTTAAGGTAGCGTCTTAAAAATCAGCAAAGAAGATAGAAACTAGAAGTTAGAGCTATTTGAAAGGTCTGAATCAATAAGGATTAAAGAAGCGCACTATTGATTCAAGTTGTACTTTATAATCATATTAGCGAATTTTACATAATTTGCAAATGATTTATTTCATTTTCAAACCTATAAAGAAGAATCTCCTCCTACCTCAAGAGAAGTAGAAGGAGGAACGCCTGTAACAGTTCGATTAGTGAGAATTCACAATGAGTGGGAATGGGGAAAAGGCCACTCAATAAAGAAGAAATTAGTTTTTGAATAATTTTTATTTTGTCTTCTTGAGATTTTGTGATATGATATAATTATATTACCAGGTACTAATAACAGATTGTATTAAATAGATTTAGGGGGATAAATAAATGAATCTTCTCAACTTACAAGGGAAAAATATTATTGTAATGGGTGTTGCAAACCAACGAAGCATTGCGTGGGGCATTGCTCGTTCATTGCATAACGCTGGAGCAAACTTAATCTTTACATACGCTGGTGAGCGTTTAGAGAAAAACGTGCGTGACTTAGCGGAATCATTAGACGGTCAAAAGTCACTTGTTTTACCATGTGATATAACAAATGATGAAGATATCGCACGCTGCTTTGCTACAATTAAAGAAGAAGTTGGTGTCGTGCACGGATTAGCACACTGCATCGCATTTGCGAACCGCGATGATTTAAAAGGAGAATTTGTTGACACATCTCGCGATGGATTCTTACTTGCACAAAATATTAGTTCATTCTCTTTAACAGCAGTTGCCAAAGCTGTGAAACCACTTATGACAGAAGGTGGAAGTATTGTCACATTAACATACCTTGGCGGAGAACGCGTTGTTGCTAACTATAACGTAATGGGGGTTGCAAAAGCTTCATTAGATGCAAGTGTAAGATACTTAGCAAATGACTTAGGTCAACATAATATTCGTGTAAACTCAGTATCAGCAGGCCCAATTCGTACACTATCTGCAAAAGGTGTCGGAGACTTTAACAGCATTTTAAAACAAATTGAAGAGCGCGCGCCACTTCGCCGTAATGTCACACAAGAAGAAGTTGGAAACACAGCGCTATTCTTATTTAGTGACTTAGCAAGCGGTGTAACGGGTGAGAATATTCACGTGGATTCTGGGTATCATATTTTAGGATAATAAGATAACGAATAATACGATAAAAAGGCACACATTTTTGTGCCTTTTTATTTTTTACTTTTTAGCAATTCCTCTAATTTTGTTAAGGAGTGAAGAGCTTGTTTTGGTAAAAGGGAATTTGCGGAAAGTTTTTCTTGATTGGCAGTATTTTTCGTGAGTAGATTTTTTAGAGCATGTATTTGTTTTTCGGCAATTGAAGTTGGACTCGTTCGATGTTCTTGAGGTGAAGAATCATCAGTTGCTAGTCGAATCATGGCTGTTAATGCTCTAGTAATATTTTGTAATGGCAATATGGTAGTAAACAGTGTAAATAAATTTGAAGAAACATCCGGTGAGGTAATTCTTCCTAAAAGTGTTGATACATGTTGAGAAAGTACATTTTGTATTCTCGTAGCAAATGTATTTGAAGTTTGTGTAGGAGTTTCAGTTTTGTTAGTTTGTTCTGCTAAGTTAGGTACAGTTGAATCCTCTTTTGAAGAAAGGGATTCTTTTATTTTCTCAGCAGTTAATTTTTCTTTAGGGAGCTTAACTCCGCCTAGTTCGGCAATTTGAATTAACGTATCTAATCCGTCAGGTTTATCTAATATTGAGAGTAAGAGTTCATTCGGGTCTTGATTTTGGATATCTTTTAACTGTTCGATATTTATATTTTTTCTTGAAGTTTCTATACCCATTAAGTTAGCTAATTTTAATAAGGATTCCAGCCCACCTGGTTTACTTAATATTGATAAAAGTAATTCATGTGAATTTCGATCTTTATTTTGCATTGTGACACCTCCAATCTTATTTATTTTATTCATCTGAAGGGAGTTGTTTTAGAAGATTGATTGCTGCTTGAAGTTTTGTTAACTCTGCTAATACAGCATCTTTATCGATTCCGAGTTTTTGTGTGAGCTGAAAGATATTTTCTAGGGCGGATGGGTTTTCTAGAATGGTTTGAAGTATTTGTTCTTGTGTAAGGGGTGTGGCGGAATTGCTGGAAGTTGGGATAGAAGTAAGAAGTCCTAAGTTTGTAGATTGAATGAAATCCTGCATTTTTTGGACGAGAATAGGATTATTTAAAATGGCGGTTCTTAATTCATCTATATTCGTTGTGGAAAGTTTTTTCAATTGTTCAGGATCGAAATGATCTGTATGAGGATCAGCCCCAGCTAATTTTAATGCCTCTAATATAATGTTTTTACCATCTTGTGAATTAAGGAGCGTCAGCAGTAATTCATTTTGATCAATTTCCTTTGGATCTTTTTCATTTGTCATATTCTAATCCTCCTAATATGGTAAGAAATTTCATACATAGTTACTATAGTAGTAAATGCGTAGAATGAAAAAATGGCGATAGTTGTTCGTTTAGATTTTGATATAAATATAAAAATAGGCTTCTTTACTAGTTCAGTTCGTTTATGTGAGCGTACGGAGTTTGTAAGTTAAATCGAGAAGAGTATGAAACTATATTTGGAAAATAGGTACATATAATAGGACGCTTGTCCGTTACCGTTTATACTCGCTTTGCATGTAATATAGTAGAGTACAAAGGATGGGAGGGGTCATGATGCTTACATTGGTATTAGCGGTTCTGACTGGTCTTTTAGATAGCTTAGTCGCTTTAATTCAAACCTTCTTAACAAACGTTATCGCTCTGGTTAATGCAATAATTGCATAAGTACTAAAGACTCAGTGGGAAATAAGAAAAAATAAAAACAGATATAAAAAAAACCATTCTAATTTTAGAATGGTATTTTTTTGTTTTATGATTATGAAAAAAGAAAAAGCAATATCTAGAGAAAAGTCTAGATATTGCGTTGTTATTTTTGTAATATACTCTATATTTTTAAGGATGATTAGTCACAGCATAATTTAGATACTGATAGTGAAATTGCAATTTCGACTGAAATTAAACCAGTTGTACGGAAGTATACGCGATCGCCTGGCTCTAGGCAAATTGTATCTTGGAATTTGTCTAATAGAGTGATACCTAAGATTAAGCCTGTTTCGTGAATAACTGAAGAACCATCGCATCTCTCAACTACTAATTGTAGACCGATTGGACTTATTAATTCGATACCGATGCCAACGAATGAGCCAATTAAATATTTGCCACATTCTTCAACACGGATTACACCTCTACTTGGAACAGAAACACCACTTCCAGATTTTGCAACTGTATCTAGTGGCACGATTGAACCACCGCTAAGGTTTAAGCTTGCAGAGATTAAGCTTGCAAGATGAGCTGCTGCTCCATCGCAACATTTTTCTTTTGGTAAACAGTCGTCACAGCAACGTTTACAATTGCTTTTACAGTTACCAGAGCAAGTTTCATGATGAGTAGGCTTTGTATATGTTGGAGTATAAGTTGGACATGGACACGCAAAATTGTTTTGATATGACATTTTCTTTCACCCCCTAATTTGTATCTAATATAGTAAATGCATCTGGGATACTATTGGAAATAGGACGAATGTGTATTTTTAAGAGAAAACGAGCAATTGTGATAGTTACCTATTAAAAGGGGATTTTTCTATGAGCGATAGGTTCGTTTACTAGAAATTTGAGGTGTGTACTAGGTCTTTATCAGATTTTTGTTTCATTGATTAGAGGTGTTAGATGAATTCATCAAATTTCTATGCAAGTTCCATCTAATTGCGAATATACATGTCACAAGAGATGTTTTTTTATGTAGGAGGGATTGGTGGTGAGCAGAAGAAAGAAGGAGCGTACACCGTATCCGACATTATATACAACGCAACCGGATTTTTCGGAGAAAAAATGGAATTTACAAAAAACATTTGTAATAAAGAAAGAAGACGAGAACCTTTGAATAGAAAAGATCAGAAGGGAAATTGCTGAGGCGAAGAGAGCAAGTAAAGAAAAAGCTATGCAGGTATCAAATGAAAAAAGTACAGCTCGAAACGAGGAGAATAAAAATGCAGATTTAATTGTTGCAAGTGAGGAACTAGCGGAAGCAGCTTCAAGCCTTTCTGAACAGAAAGGGAGCAAACAAAAGGAATGGCCTCAATCAGTGGAGGGAAAAAATGAAGCGAAAGAATACGAAGCTTCTAAAAAGCATATAAAACGAAAAGAGGCAGAGAAAGAGGATACATTTCATCAAATGGAGAAAGAGCGAGAGGTAAATATGTATGGCGATCCTCCTCAAATTGAGGAGCAGGTGCGAAATGAAAGAGAGGCAGAAAATATAGAAATAGAACAATCGGAGGGAATAGATAGAGGGCAAAAAAGAGAACGTAGTAAGTCGTTTAAGGATATGGATAATGAAGAAAAAATATTATTCTTAATTGATCGACCTCATTATATTGCTTCTATCCGTTGTCAAATTAAAACAAAACAAGATGTGTTTACGGGATATGTACGCGCATATGAAGGTGGTGAAGTACTGCTGGAAGTAAAGCGCGCACAAGAGACTTTTAATCGTTTAATGCCAAGGGAACTCAGAATTCCAATTGACGAGATTATCTCCATACGGATGATGGCGTTTTAAATACGTGAAAAGGTGGTAGACGAAGCTACCACCTTCATAGTTTGTTTGTTTTACGAAATTAGCAACCGCGAACGTGAGTGTCGCGTAGACATTGGATTGCGCAGAAGCAACTTAAATCAACAGTAATACAGAATTGAGATGCTTTTAAACCGAATTGTAGAACGGACTGATAATCTGGTTTCGTGATGCCATTTGAGTATTGACAAATTAAAAAGCGTGCAGCTAAATTCGTAAAGTCGCTTTTATCAATTGTGTGAAGTAAGCTACCTGCTAATAAATCGCAATCGTCTCCACCTAAAGATTCAACGTCTGGGATTAGCACGCGTAATACAGCACATCCATCTTCGTCAACGCTTTCTACTCGTAGAAATGGAGATGGAAGAGGAACGCTTAATGGTACTTCTTTTGTTGGGATAGAGAAGCAGCTTGCTGGAATAAAGAGGTCACCGCATTTATCAAATAGAACGAACGGACGAGTATTTGCGAATGGTGAGTTGCAATTTGCTCCAAGGAAAGGTGTGTCGCAACCGGTTGGACAATTTTCGCTGATGGAATCTTGTAGTTCATCAATAAATCTTACGACGTCAATGACGCAGTTAGATGGAAAATGATGTTGGTTGTCGTTACAGCTCATGAATTTCACTCCTTATCAAATATGTTTTGGATACATTAATAAGATATTGAGTGTGAGACAATTCGGTTACTGCTATAGAAAGGATTTTTATAAATAGGCAGCTATAAGGAAGTGATATAAGTTGATTGTAAATACTTGGTTACTATTTGTTATATTTGCATTTGCAACTTTTCGGCTCACGCGGCTTATTGTATATGATAAAATTACCGCTTTTTTGCGAGCTCCATTTATTGAAGAGTTAGAAATTACTGAGCCAGATGGATCTGTCTCTACATATACGAAAGTAAGAGGAAAAGGACTACAAAAGTGGATAGGGGAATTATTAAGTTGTCACTGGTGTACTGGAATATGGATGAGCGCATTTTTAATTTGTTTGTATGTTTTGTTTCCGCATGTTGCAGAAATTGTATTATGTATACTAGGGATTGCAGGTCTTGCAGCATTTATTGAAACAATGGTAAGTCGTATAATGGGAGAATAATACGAAGCAGCTTATATAGAAAGAGAATCTCATAGGATGAAGCACACGGAAAATGGGGGAACTGGATAAACAAGTTGTTCATATGATAAAAAGAATCATATTGCAGAAAAGAGGAGAGGGTTATATGAGAAATCACTATCAACAAAATTCATATTCTGCTCAGCAATGGCATCAATATTCTGCACAACAGCAAATGCTACAGCAACAAGGGTTTGTAAAGAAAAAAGGATGTAATTGCGGGAAGAAAAATAATAAAAATAATCAACCAAAAGGAAGATACTAAGCACTCACAAATTCGTGAGTGTTTTTCATTGTATTTGATAACGGAGAGGTAGAATCAAAATTTTATTTACTCGTAGACACGGGTACGATTTAATTCTTGCTGAATGATTTGAAGACAATGAGAGAGCCTGGAATGAGAATCCGGGATACGTTTTATTGTTTCATCTCGCAATGAACTAAATATCCATTGTAGGGCGCAGCGAAGACTTAAGCGATATGTCTTTGTACTTTGGAGAAAACCATAGTTGCGTGCTGTTGTAATGAGATGCGTAAAGTCTTCCGTTCCTTCCAATAATTTATGGTGAATTTGTTGTCCAGGATGGTAGCGTAATGAACTTAACGCTTCTGCTATATAAACGGCTTTTCCTTTTTGTAACAAATGAACCCATGAAGCCATATCGATACTACAATTATATTGCCGGCCACTTAAAGTTCCGAAAGGTTCTGTTAAAAAAGGGCGGCGAAAGAGAACGGTTGTCGGTTCTCCGATTATATTTAAGCTTGTTTGTAGCATTACGTCTCCTAATGCAGTGCCATCTAAAATCGTATCGTTAGGAAAAAGTTGAAAAGTGGGCAGCGCATCTTCAATTTGATTTCCAACTGCATTGATTCTTTTGCGATACGAGGTTACTAGAGCAATTTCATTCTTTACATCTTGTGAAAAGTAATGCATCATACGCTGGATTTTATGAGGGTGAAAGAGGTCGTCATCCATTAGAAAATTGATATAGTTGCCTCTAGCATATTCTAGTAGCATAAGATCATTGTGAAATTGTCCCAATGTAGATTGGTTTCGAATATATATAATGTTGTTATAGTTTGGTAAGTAATGTTGACGTAGGAGAGTTTCCGTTTCTGCATTTGTACTATCATCGCCTATAATAATTTCTATGTTGGAATATGTTTGTGCTAGAGCGCTGTCTAATGCAAGTTTTAAGTAATAAGGTCGATTATAAGTCGGTATTAATATGGATACAAGCGGATCCTCTACTAACGCATTCATAGCATAAATTGCCCCTTTATCGTTATTTTTTCCGTATGACAAGAATATCTTGATAGCTGGTGAATGTTGTTCTCCCGCACCATGATCCATAATAGATAGGCTTTGTAACTTCAAAATTATATTGAGACAAGAGGTTGAGCATCCATTCTTCTGGATAGGCAACAGCAAATTCTGGAATATCTTTATTTACAATATAGCAGTTATCCATTTTATGATAAAAGGGGAGAGTGCTAAGACGAGAAGTCAAGTAATAGGAAGAATCAGGGTTCAATAAGAAGAGTGTCAGCAAACAACGCCCATCTTGTTTTATAACACGCGAAATTTCAGATACATAATGTTCTAGTTCTTTTTCAAGTAAATGTGTAAAGACCGAAGTTAAATAGATAAAATCAAATGTATCATCTTCGTATGGAAATTGAAATTCACTTGCTTTTATAGTTCCATTTGGATTATAGAATTGGTGATATATATTTGCGTGCTGGAAATGAAAGTTTTTATATGTAGGAGAAATGTGAGATTGACACCATGAAATACCGTCTTGAAAAATATCAAATCCATGATAAAGAGCTTTGTCATTTATATATTTTGTTAGGGGTACTGCCATACGTCCAACACCACAACCCACATCTAATATAGATTCATGGCGCTGTAAATTTCCGATTTCAATAAAGTATTTCAAAAATTCTTCTCCGACTTTTTGGAAATCCCCACCAACATAATGGATGAGTTCGGGAGGAGGAAGAAGTTCCTTCTGTGAAAAATCGTTATTTTGTCCCATATATATATACTCCTCATTTCTAAAATTGTTTTTTTGGGCGATTTTAGGCAGTAAGACTCCCATCTCAAAATTCAGAGAGAAGCAAGGAAGATAGGTGGTAGCCTTACTGCTCGTAACAGCCCGATTGGTGAGAGCTCATAATCAGTGAGGGATGAAGAAAACCCCCACTGATGGAAGTTTCAATTTCCTTTATTCTTTCCGCCAATAAGCGCCAAATTGATCAATTTCTGTGAGAGCAAATTTGATTTTTCGCTGCTTTTGAAAATCTGCTACAGCTTCTGCGCAAGGTGGTAGACCATAATCATCAATAATAATAAATCCACCAGTTGAAACTTTATCGTATAAATTGATTAAACTATCCATTGTGGATTCGTACATATCGCCATCGAGGCGAGCGATTGCAATTTTTTCAATAGGAGCTGCTGGTAACGTATCTTTAAACCAACCTTTTAAAAATTTGACCTGATCATCTAATAAATCATATTTTTTGAAATTTTCTTGTACTTGTTCGAGTGAAACGCGTAAGTAATCGAATGTATGTAAATAATCATGATAATCTTGTGGGTATGCTTGAACATTTGGGGCAGGGAGTCCTTGAAAGGAGTCAGCGACCCATACAGTACGATTTGTAATTCCATGTGCCTTTAAAAACCCTCGCATGAAAATACAAGATCCTCCTCGCCATACACCTGTTTCAATAAAGTCTCCCTCAATATTTTCACGTATAACGGTTTCCATTGCGTTTTGTAATTGGTTCATTCGTGTGCGCCCAATCATACTATGAGCTGCTCGTGGCCAATCGTTACCATCTTGTCTTTCCTCTTTTGAAATGACAGGCTTTACAATTTTTAGTTGATGAGCTTCTACATATTGTTTAATAAATAGAGGCAATGGGACAGTAACGGGTTCATAAGGAAGTTCTTCTGTAATGTGTAAGGATGCTGGTAAGTATGGCTCGTATTCTAACCAAATTTCAAATAAAATTGTTTTCTTTAGTAATTCAAGATATAGCTGAACGGCTGCTTCATTTTGCATACGTATTCCCCCTGAAAAATGTCATACAATACTATGATTATGTGAAGGAAATGAAATTCATGAGTGAATAGATAATAAAAAAGACAGTAAAACATATAAATGTCTTACTGTCTATGGGAGAAGGGTTAAGCGATTTTTTCAATAATAATTGTAGCGCTTGTTCCAAGAGCGAGAGATAGACCTAGACCGGTAACAACGGCTTCAACTAAAGAAGGAGTAGTTGTAATTTGCGTAATAGCTTGGAGTACAATAGGTGCGCCCAGTGAAATTAAAGTGGTTCCAGATCCTGGAATAGGCACGCCGTTTACTTGAATTGTGAGGCCGCCTAATAGACTTACAAGTGCGGTGTAGGCAATAACAGTAATTTTATAAAATCCAGTTTCATTAATGATAAAGGTATCGGCATCTAGTTGAGAAATAGCTGTACCAAATTGTGCTCCGACTGTATTAAATGGTATTGGCTCATTTACTCCAAGACCTATACTAATTGTGGAAGAGTTAAAGGCATATAAACCTGCTGGAAGACCTGAACTAGTCGGTCCAGTTGGTCCAGTAATACCAGTCTCTCCTGTAGGTCCAGTCGGCCCAGTTGGTCCAGTCGGCCCAGTTGGCCCAGTTGGCCCAGTTGGCCCAGTCGGCCCAGTAATACCAGTCTCTCCTGTAGGTCCAGTTGGTCCAGTAATACCAGTTTCTCCTGTAGGTCCAGTTGGTCCAGTAATACCAGTCTCTCCTGTAGGTCCAGTTGGTCCAGTAATACCAGTCTCTCCTGTAGGTCCAGTTG